>JALWEA010000396.1:1992-16631 GCA_027039465.1 Calditrichia bacterium
TTATTGGGCAAAAACGATTTCAACTCAATAGTTTGCCAAATGGCCACTCCTAAAGTGGCACCCTTCCCTGCGGGTCGCAGGGAAGGGCCGGGGATGGGTTAAAAAGGTGGCATGTCAATAGTAGCGCAGCTAAGAATCTCCTCCAAAGCAGCAAATGACAAAAGGGATTCTTCATTCCGCTGCGCTCCATTCAGAATGACAGCCCACCACATGTCAATAGTAACGAGGAACGAGTGATGCAATCCCATTCAAAGTGGCTAAGGATTGCCACGCTCCACTGCGTTTCGCTACTATTGACATATTTTGGCGCGTCCGTCCCTAGATACGCCCGCCTGAGGCGGACTACTCGGGAACCGGACGCGGTCAAAGGCAACCGGTTGTCGAGTAGAGACCGCGCCAGCGTGATCGTTCGCAATGACAGCCCTTTACGAATAACAATTTTACCAATTCGCCCATTCAACAATTCAACCCACATCCGATTACCGCTTAACGAATACACGAATAACGAATAACGGATAAACGCTTAACCCTTAACACTTAACATTTAACTCTTAACCGGCCTCACACCTTTCCCTGATCCAATTCGTTCCAGATCAAGGCGGCGGAGCCTAAGATAGCTGCATCGCTTTCCGGCAGACCGGATGAAAGAATTTTAACTTTATTGCGGAAAATGGGTAAAAGATTTTTTTCCATGTAATTTTTGGTAGGAACAAAAATAAAATCACCGGCAGCCGCCAAGCCGCCGAACAAAATAATCGCTTCGGGACTAAAATAAGCAACGGCATCCGCCAAAGCTTCACCTAAAACTCTACCCGTAAAATCAAATGCTTCAAGGGCCACGGCATCGCCTTGCACCGCGGCATCGTAAACCATCTTGGATGTCAAATCTTCATAAGGGATTTCGCGCAAGCTACTGGGTTGATTTTCTTCGGCTAAAATTTCAAAGACCGTACGTCGCAATCCGGAGGCCGAAGCATACGTTTCCAAACAGCCTCTTCTGCCGCAACCGCACAGCCGACCGCCTTTGATGACAATAACATGCCCCATTTCTCCGGCAAAACCGTCATGTCCGTAAACCAATTGACCGTTGACAACGATACCGCTACCTAAGCCGGTGCCAAGGGTAATCTCAATAAAATTCTTCATGCCCTGCGCCGCGCCAAACTGCATTTCGCCCAAGGCCGCCGCATTGGCGTCATTGGTCAAAACGCCGGGCAGATCAAAATATTTTTGAATCAATCCGACCACATCCACGGAAGTCCATTTCAAGTTTGGAGGATTTTCAATTTTGCCGGAAAAATAATTCCCGTTCGGAGCCCCGACCCCGACGCCCATTAATACCCCGTTTTCGGGCAACTCGCTTTTTTCCTGTTCGATTTTGTCAAAAATACGTTTGAACAAATCTTCGGCCGGTTTTTCGGAACGTGTGGGAAAATCGAAATGCAGGTAAATTTTGGCATTCCTGTCCACAATCCCTACTTTTGTGTTTGTTCCGCCGATATCAATACCGATCACCAACTCCTTTTTTCGCATTATGCTCTCTCCTGAAAATAAATTTATCCGATCGTCGCTCCCATTAAGAAGCGCGCAATTTTTTACGTTCGTTCATCATCTTGGCCAAACGTTGCAGCGCTTGCTCATTATATTGCACTTTGTATTTCTTCTTTAAATAGGCAATAAATTCTTTACGTACCTGCTCACGCTTCTGATTAAACAGATGGTTTTTTACGTAAATTTTAACTTTCTCAAACGGACTGTTTTTCCACAAATTGCGATGCTTAAGATAGAACTCCTTTGCTTCCTGATCCGTAATCTTAACGTTGTCATTGATCAAACGCTTTTCGCCGATCTTTTCCAACTCGTGATGATAGTAATAATCCATCATTTTTTGGTACGTCTGGTCTTTATCCAATCCGCGCGAAACGCCGTCCCAATACATTAATTCTTTTGAGATTAACTTCTTCGCCATGATCCGAACATCATTGGGATATTCCAAGCGGTAGCGATCGTAACGTTCGGTATTGTTATAAGCATCAACAAAATCTTCCAAAGTCCAAGAACCTTTATCGTAGCTTAAAAAAGTTGCCTGCAATAGCTTTGCCGGAATCTTTGACTTGACGATCGTTCCGAAATACCCCTGCCGTTTAAAGGCATGCAAAATCACGGGAATTAATTTGTCATTCAATTTGTAATGATAGGCTGTAAACAAAGAATCAACGTAGTGTTGAATGTATTCATTCTGTGCACGTATTTTGGCGATATCCACTAATTTCAAGCGTTCCTGAACCATCCCCCCCACTTTGGTTTTTTCTTTGGCCATTAGTTTTAATATGTGATAACCGAATTCCGTCTTAATGGGTTTGGAAATGGGATGTTCTTTGGTCAAAGCAAAGGCCGCACGTTCATATTCGGGTGCAGCCATACCTGCCGTCAGGTAACTAGAGAGAACGCCGTCTTTAACCGCGGTGCGCAGATCATTGGAATACTTTCTAGCCAACTTTCCGAAATCGGCGCCGTGTATCAGGAGCTGATAGAGGGAATCGGCCAAGGGTTTGGATGTTACCAAAATTTGCTGCAAGGTCAAACGGTACGGCAAATGTTTGTACAACTCTTTTAGTTCCTGATTGTCAACATTGAATTTTTTGGCAAGAATCACTTTGGCCAAAGGCCCGTTAGGTTTGGTCATCTCATGAATACGGTGCTCTTTCATCGCTTTCAGAAATTCCGGGTCTTTGTCCAGCCCTTGTGCTTTTGCCTCGGCCAAAAGGTAAATTTCGCCCAAATAATAACGATTAATGTACGATTTGATCAAATCCGGAGTAATAACTTTATTCTTTTGAAATTCTTTACTGAATTCAAAAGATTTGGCCACGCGCGATTCCGGAACGCCAAATTCACCGATGGAGGCAACCATTACCTTTTCGGAAGGTTGTTCCGGTTTTTTCTTTTCTTTTTTACAGGAAAAAGTTAAAGCAATCAATGCGATGATTAAAGCGGAAATAAACAACCGTCTTTTGAACATTAAACAACCTCCTTGGAATAAATGTGCTTGCAATTACCGAATTAAGACTTATTATTTGCACAATAGGTAATTTAAGTTCCATTTGAATAAAAAACTACAAAATTTTTCCGAAATGATTTAACCTGCACCGAATGATTTTTAATTGCCACCCAGGCAGCGTAAACTGCGTGGGATTCCAAAAAAAATTGCATCAAACCCATTGCGTCCGTCCCTGGATACACCCGCATTCGGTCGATTATTCGGAAACCGGACGCGATCGGTTGCCGAGTATTTCGCCGAAGAGTTGACAGATTATTTTGACAGCCGATATCATCGAGGCGAAATGTATCGAGGTACCGATCGCAAATAATCATGTCTATTGACAAAAAAGAATGAGGAGATTCTGATCCCGACGCGTCGGAAGAAGAATAACAGCCAAAGCCGTCTGCTTTATGGCGGCATTATCCTACCAAAAAAGGCGAGCCCAACGGACTCGCCTTTTAAAACCAACAATGGAATACTCTTTTACAGCAGAAATACCCAGGTAACCAACAGAAACGCCGGAATCAAAATGGGTAATGAAAATTTCATAATGTACCCGAAAAAGCTAGGCATGGGAATACCGGCTTCTTCGGCAATCGATTTTACCATGAAATTAGGCGCATTTCCGATGTAAGTATTGGCGCCCATGAACACCGCACCGATTGAGATAGCCGTCAGGTACTTCAAAAATTCCGGATGCTGTTTTACAATCGTACCGGCGGCAAAAGCAGCCCGAACCTGCTCTTCGGTCAGTCCCAATTTACCCAGCGCCGTATTGAAAAAGGTCAAATAGGTTGGTGCGTTATCCAAAAAACTAGACAGCGTTCCGGTAATCCAGAAAAAGTGCCAGGGTTCTTTGACGGCACGAATCAAACCGGCCATGGCGCCATGTTCTCCGGCTTGCAATATGGCAAGCGCGGGAATAATGGTCATAAAAATTCCGGCAAACAGATAAGCCACTTCCTGAATCGGGAACCAACTGAATTCGTTACCTTCCCGAATTTCCTTGGAAGTAAATTTCAATGACAAGTATCCCATGAGCAGAATCCACAAATCGCGGATTTCATTTTGGTAGGTCAAATGAACACCGTAAATTTTAAAACCACCCAAATGAACCACACCGCTGAAAATCACGCCTAAAATAACACCCAGCAGGAACAGAAAATTAAAAGCGCCTTCCAGTTTGATCGGTTCGGGAGATTCCTCAACCGGCATATATTTTTTATCCATACGATAATAATAGGAATCCATGATGAAAAGAATCACCAAAAGAACGCCGGCTACAAAGGACATTTCAGGCACCAAATGCAATGTCCAGAAAAAATCTACCCCGTGTAAAAAGCCAAGGAACAACGGAGGATCGCCAAGCGGCGTTAAACAACCGCCGATATTAGCGACCAGAGCAATAAAAAACAAAACAACATGTGCTTTGTGTTTTCGATGTTTATTGGCGCGCAAAACAGGGCGAATCATAACCATGGCCGCGCCTGTGGTACCAATCCACGAGGCCAAAATTGCACCGATTAGAATCAGAAGCAGGTTAATCGGAGGTGAACCTTTCATGGTGCCTTTGAGATAGATGCCGCCGGAAATTGTAAACAATCCCCAAAGTAAAATGATGAAAGGAATGTAATCCACAAGATAAATGTGAAGAATGCCCTCCAATGCAACGGATTTGTATGCCACTAAAAACGGAATGGCAAAAAGCAAAGCCCAAAAAGCCGAAACTTTTGGAAAGTGATGATGCCAAAAGCGCGGCGCAACCAACGGGAATAAAGCAATGGATAAAAGAATGCCGATAAACGGAATGGTCGTCCATAGCGGAAGCTCACGGCCTAATTCATGCTCCGCTTCCTCCGCATCCAATCCGTGCGATTCGGTTTGTGCTTTTTGTACGTTTTCAACTTTTGTCGTATCGCTGGCAATTAATTTAGTCGGAACGAACAAATTATTAGCGATCAGAACGGTAAGCAAAAGAAACACGAAAGCCAAAATAATTTTTTTGGAAAGCATGGTTTTTCCCCTCCGTCGTAGAGATTAACAAAACACTTCCGTTTGAAATCCGATTCTCGTCAAAAACATCTAAAACTGTAAAAAAAACGTATTAAAAACGGCCACAGTCCAAATACCTTTTTCTCCGAAAATATCCAATAATTACAGTCCGTTATTTTACCTGATTAAATAACCTGTGTCCATTCCGCACCATTATTCGGTGCATCAAGCGCACACCTGCAAAATTTCAAGAACAATATCGGATACCCTTTCTTTAAATTTTTGGAATGTTAATTTAGGAGGAAGGTAATAAACGATGACGCGCTATAAATTCGTTAAGCCATTCATTAATTTCATCTCGCAACGCTCTGAATGCATTCATCTTTTCGATTTCACCACCTTCCACGGCCATAGGATCATCAAAGGCCCGATGAATTTTTGTTCCCCCGATTAAAATGGAATTTGCCTTTTCACGCGCTTCTTCCGTGGTTGTAATAATGATATCCCATTTGGTGTGAATGAATTCGTTTACGGAATGCGGTTTTTCTTTGGATATGTCGATGCCGATTTCCATAAGCGCTTTTTTGGTGTAAGGGTTTACCTTTTTCGGACGAATGCCCGCACTAATTACATCGATTCGATTGAAAGAAATATGCTTCATTAACGCTGCAATCATTACGCTGATACACGTATTGTTAGTCCCTAAAACTAATACTTTTTTCATTGCTCCCTCTGATCAATTTTTGCCCTGAATATGCATACCTATTTCTCAATAAAAATTACAAAATCTTTAATTACAATGCTATTTTTTTAAAAAATTAATTTTGTTTTATTTTTATCCGTTCCAAACCGCCTGCATATTTTTCTTAAATACAAGGCTCGTGCAAATCCCAAAAGTCTAAAATCACTTCATTTAAAATTTGCAACGCATCGCTTAAAATCTTAATATCATTGTTTTTAAGTAACTCAAAAGGCAATAGTAATGAAAAACTTTTTTAAATCATCGCGTTTTTCTTTGCGGCACGCATTTTTGTTCATTGCTATTTTAAGCATTCTGCGTCTGATTTATCTGTTGTTCATCCCGATTACTCCGCAGGAAGCCTACTATTGGTATTACATTCAACATCCGGCCCTTTCCTACTTCGACCATCCGCCCATGGCCGCTTATTCCATCGGGCTGGGTACATTAATTTTCGGTAACACGGTGTTTGGTGTTAAGGTGATGGCCGTTATTTGGTTTGCCGGTATTAACTTCCTTTTTTTGCAAACGCTCTGGTTGATTTTCCTGATGTACAAACCGCAGCTTTCCACCGAAGAACTCGGTAGCTATTCCTTTTTCGGCCTGATTCTCTTCAATTTAAGCATTTTTACCCATCTTTACGCCAATACCATGGTTCCCGATGCACCTCTACTCTATTTTTGGATTTTAACTTTGCACTTTTTCCTGAAGTTCATCCAGACGCGCGAACGCAAATGGTGGTTCTGGATGGGATTGGCGCTGGGCCTGGGTATGGTGTCCAAATACACGATGATCGCCATTGTACCCGCTTTATTTACAGCCCTTTTACTAAAAAAAGATTTACGACGCTATCTGATAACGCCTTATCCGTATTTAATGCTTTTGATCATGTTAATTATTTTCAGTCCGGTCATCCTGTGGAACGCGCAACACCACTGGGCTTCGTTCGGTTTCCAATTTACGCACCGCGCCGAAAAGCTGAAACCCTTTACCACGAAATACATCGTCCAACTGTTTTTCAGCCAATTATTTATTTTAACGCCACTGCTTTTCGGTTTTTTGGTCGATTTTATTGTGCGTCTTTTCAAAAACCGCTTTCGCGAACTTATCCCCAATATCCTGTTTTTAAGCGGATTTTTTATTATCGGCGGCTTCGTTTACATCAGCTTAAAATCCCTGGTTAAAATGAACTGGCTTTTACCAGGCTACTTAGGTTGGATTTTAGGCGCGGTACTTCTTTTCATCACGCAAAAGGGAAGCATTAACAAATGGATTAAAGCCGGCGGTTATTTTTCCGTTTTTCTGTTGATTGTCGCCTATTTAATTCTGCTGATTCCCAATATGCCCTTGGGAGAAGGCAATACCTGGAGCGGCTGGAAAGATGCTTCCCGAAAAATTTACCGGCTGCAACAAGAAATGGGAGGCAGAAAGAAGACTTTCATCTTTGCCAATTCTTACAAAAGTGCTTCGCTTTTAAAATTTTATTTACCCGATCATCAGGATACTTATGCCCAAAATATTTACGGACGTCCCGCTTTGCAATTTGATATTTGGGACACACCCGATTCTCTTCGAGGAAAAAATGCCTTGTACGTTTTTGACGATCGCAAGGAATACAAAAACGACCTGCGCTTTGTTAAGCAGTATTTCGACACCGTTTTCGTTAAACGGAGATTCGAATACCGCTTTTTGAATCGCTGGCACACACGCACAATTTATTGTTACGAAGCAAGGAATTATCATGGCAGGCCTTAATGTTGCCCGATTTAAGCGATTGATTAAATTCGGCCTGATCGGTACATCCGGTTTAATCGTTAATAATTTTTTCCTGTGGTTGTTTTACAAACAAGCAGGGATTCCTTTGGCCCTTGCTTCTCCGTTGGCCATTGCCATTGCCATTTTTAACAACTTCACCTGGAACGATCTTTTCACATTTCGCGAAAATCGTCATCGACGCAAATACACTTACCCCCATCGGCTTGTCCGCTATTACGCTTCCGCGGCGCTGGGCGGTTTGATTAACTATGTCACATTATTGGCACTAACCCATTTCTTCGGTTGGTCATATTTAGTCGGCAATTTAACGGGCATCGGATTGGGTATGATTTCAAATTTCTTATTAAGCGAATTTTGGGTGTTCCGATCCCAAAAAGAAACGGACGGTTAACAAATCATCTCAATCAGGATTCTCGGTGTTTTCCGCAAGCAACCGTTTCCAACCAACGGAAGTTAATTTAAAAGGCGCTTATTTTACCAACTTCTTTCAGTTCCACCGGATAGCCTTTGATCTTTTCGGGAATTTGATCGCGCAATTCCCTGGTAATTTTCTCAACGGATACAATTAACCCTACTTTACCCGTTTGGGTCAGGCCGATTCCGATTCCCTGAACGCCCTTGAATTTTAACCACTGTTTCTCGTATTGCCTTTTAATGGCTTTAAGCTCGGGAATGTTTGCTTCTCCCATTAAAATTCCACATTAAGAATTTTATTGAAGAATATTGACATTGAGTGCTGAAAAAACATTTTGAATACGGTTAATAATCGTACTGGTGCTGCTCCCGGCAAATAATAAACCGACAATTTGGTTTTGCTCGTTCAATACCGCGGAACCGCTATCGCCGCCGGCGCTCATACTGCCGGCCATTAATTGATCGACGAAAACGGCCGTTTTATTTTCGCCATAACTCACCTTCACCGTCACATCAATTTGCTCGATGTTGCCCGTCGTCAGCCCGGTCGTGCGTCCGCTCTTTTTAATGGCCATGCCCAATTCCGCCTCCGCAACTCCGGTTATTTTACCGATTTCCATGATTTCATCCGTCACGTCATCCGGATTAATCGGCTCGGCTATGGCGCAATCCACCAAATTTTGAGCATCCATATCGTCAATACGATTGGGTCGCATAGGCACCAAACGCGTGCGGCTGCCGAATAAAATCGCGAAACCGTTTAAAAATTCGCTAATCGTACTCCCGATTGCGCAAGGTTGCTCCACATCTTCCCCTTCAAAGCGAATTGGGATATAATTACTCAGCTTGGCAATGAAATCGTCCGGAAATTTACCGCCGTCATAAACGCCAGGCTGCAAAATGGAATCTCCGATTTCGGCCTCATTGCTGTTTGCCAAAACATGATTGTTGGAAAGAATGTAAATTTTACCTTCGCTCTGCACCAGACAGCCCAGGGTACCGGCCGTAACATTGGTATGCCCGATGCTTACGCCCCCAGGTGCCGGACGTAGGCGCGCGGTGTGACTTTGAAAGGCGTAAAACGGGCCGTGCGGTTGGACATCGGTGGCAATGCCGTCAATGGTTTTCGGAACCATTTCTTTTTCAAGAAGGCGATGCCTGGCAACTTTGGTATCAACCGAACAAATAATGGCCAGTTCATCCAAACGTTTGCCGTTGGCATATTTAAAACCGATGCCTGTCGCCAAAACATGCGGTTTGGAATGGAGTCGTTTACGGTTTTTTTGCAGTGCATTACGCACATCATTTAAATCAATAGCCATAGTCCCCCCTAATGTATTATTAAGAATACAGGTAAATTCCCATCAAAGCAAGTTTTTAAACGGCACATTGCAGAATCGATAAGAAATATAAGAACGGCCTTTCCGAAAGTTTTCAAATGCTCTGAAAATTCGTTGGCAAAACAGGCATATTCTTTTGCAGAATTGCTTCGATTGGTGCCATAATCGCATCGTTAAGCATCTCTGTCGCTTGCAAAGTTTTTATTTTTTTTCTTTTTGTGGAATTTATCAGCGGGCGGCACTGTAATCCAAAATTTTATTAACCCTGCGCCGGTGCCGCTCTGCTCCGCCTTTCGTAGTCAAAAAAGCCTGCACAATTTCCATGGCCATTTGTGCCCCGATTATTTTAGCCCCCAAAGTTAAAACATTGGCATAATTGTGTTCGCGTGCACTTTTGGCTTCTACCACATTATTACATTTTGCCGCCAGGATGCCCTTTACGCGATTAGCGGCCATCGCCGATCCGATGCCGACACTGTCAATCATAATACCTCGTTGCGCCCTGCCCTGTGCCACCGTTTCGGCCACTTTAAAGGCAAAATCGGGATAATCGCACGAGGTTTCGGAATTTGTGCCCACATCAATAACAGCGTAACCTTTGGTTTGTAAAAACTTTTTTAACTCTTCTTTTAAGGCAAACCCGCCATGATCGGCGCCAAGAGCCACGGTTTCCACCTTTTCTGCATCATTCGTTGCCAAACGGTTTTCCGTTTTCCCGATTACGGGAATCAATCGCACGCCTAATTCTTTGGCGCGATCGGCCGCATAGGGTGTAATAATCGTATTTGAGTCCGTTTCAATATCTGTTTTCTTCCGGAAAGCTTCTTCTACGTCTGCAATGGTAATGACACGTTTCATGAAATTTCCTTGCATTAAAAATCCGATTCCAATTTACGTAATTTCATCGGAAAAAGTTTTGAATTTAATTCCGATTCTGCACCAATTCATTTTTCTGGGTCAAAAACATTTTAAGAAACACAAACATGGGTTTCAAGTAAAAACAATCGAAGCGCGAACCTAATTTAAATTATTCGGTTTCTCCGGTTTAATTTTCTTTTCCGCCTTCCGGACTAATCGCTTGCGTAATTTCTTCCAAATAATCGTCTTGAACTTCCAAATGATCTAAGATCTGGCGGTTCTGAAACAAAATCAAATGATCGATTTTTTCGTGCAATAACTTTATTTCCAGTTCCGATTTTAAATTCACCTTATAATCATTAATGCTGCGAATTCGATCTTTTTCTTCCTGCCGATTTTGACTCATCATAATAATAGGTGCCTGAATGGCCGCTAAGGTTGACAATGCTAAATTTAATAAGATGAACGGATAGGGATCAAACGGTCTGGTCAAGAACCAAACATTAACGCCCATCCATAAAAATAAAAAGACGGCAAAAGAAATAATAAACGTCCAACTTCCGCCGAATTGAGCCACCTTATCCGCAATACGTTGTCCCAGGGTAAGATGCTCTTCAATTGTATCTTCCACATTGCCCGAAATGATCGAGCGTTTCGATATGGCTTCCAAAACTTCATTATCTATTTTATCCACATCCCCTTTTACCTGCCGGAGCAAATACGCTAAATGCGCTTGCCTGTATTTATTTAGCAAATCCTGGCGGATGTAGCAATCCCTTGTAAACTCGGGATGATCCTGTTTAATGAGTTGAAAAATCGAATCCCTGATAAAATGGCCGTGGACATAATCTTTTTCGGCAACATCGATGTCTTGTTTACAGATAATCTCTTCCATAGTATTATCTCCCCGATATTTTTACTTCACGCCCAATTCATTTTGAATGCGCTGCAAATTTTCAATTCGTGTTTTAACTGAAGGATGCGTAGAAAAATATTGAAACCCGCCCTCGCCTATATTTTTTTGGAAAAATCGCATCAGTCGCAAAGCGCCTTCCGTATTGTAACCGGCACTGTACATCAAACGTAAGCCGTATTCGTCGGCAGCCAATTCATTATCTTGCGAGTAATGACTGCGGACCAATTTTTTTAACATATCCTTACCGATAACACCAAGTGCCGAGCCGGTTTTAAACATGCGGCTTAACGCTTCTAAGGAATAGCTGGTCATAATGCGTTTTAACGGGTGTTTTAAAACGATGTGTATCATTTCGTGGGCAAATACAAACGCCAAGGCATCCGGATCATTGCTTAAATTTCCGATTAAGGCCGAAGTAATGTAAATGAAACCACCGGGAAGCGCAAAAGCGTTTAAATTGCTTGCAGAAAGTACCTTAACGTGAAAATAGCGATCCTTATTTTTAACCCGCTTCCGCAATTGTTGTAAAACGGATTCGGCCAATAACTGTTCAGCCGGTTCATCGGCGACGGGGGTTTCTTTTTCAATATCCTTTGCCAAAATTACCCCGAGCGCATATTCTGCTTGTAACGATTCTTCCGTGTTTCCCGTTAAGGTTTTGTATAAATAACGTCCCCGATACCAGGATTTCCCGACTTTTTTACCGAGTGAATAAAATATATTTTTCATTTTTTCCGTATATTTTTAATATCCTGAAATCACTGTGATTCATATCAAGCGATTAATTAGCTTACTAAACTAAGTTGTTTTTATGACGAACAATATAGTGATTTAATCAAAGGAGCGCCATATTAAGATGCAAAAGGATTTAATTTTTGTTATCGATGATAACAGAATGAATATTCAGCTTTTAAACTCCATTTTAAGCAAAGAAAACTACAATGTCATTTCCACATTGGATAGTGAAAAAGCTTATGACATTGCGGTTAAAGAAAAACCCGATTTAATTCTTTTGGATATTATGATGCCGAAGCTTGACGGCTTTGAAGTCTGTAAAATTTTGAAATCTCGGCGGGAAACCAAATATATCCCCATTATTTTTTTAACCGCCCGCAACGACGAAGAAGGCGTTCAAAAAGGATTTAAGTTAGGCGCGGCAGATTACGTAACCCGTCCGTTTAATCGTGCCGAATTATTAGCCCGTATCGAAACGCACCTTAGCCTAAAGCATAACCAGGAGCGTTTGCTGGAGCTGGAGCGCCAAAGTTCCATTTTGGCCATGGCCGTTACCGCTAATCATGAAATAAATCAGCCGCTTACCGTTTTGAGCGGAAATTTATTCTTATTAAAAGAATCCATGAGCGGGCATGACCTTACCGATCAACAGCTAAAATACATGGAACGTATGGAAAGAGCTATTAATAAAATCAAAAACATTCTGGAAAAATACCGCAATGCGGACACCATCCATTTTCAAGATTATGCCGAGAACACGAAAATGGTTGTTTTCGAAGAATAAAATTCATTCTGATTTTATCGAGTAATCATTCCCTGTTTTTATTACTCATTAATTCAACAGCTTCAAATACCTGGCGCCCATATTCCCAAATCCAATCACCGTACCAGGCTATCTGCTCCAACAATTGCATTTTCCTTTCCGTATCGTGTTTACTTAAATAGCCCCGTAAAAAAAGCAATAAAACGATCATTAACGTATTGAAATAATCCGCACCCGCGCCTCTTGCCTGTTGTAAGATTTTTTTATCATCGCTGATTAAAGGGTAATGCATTCCTACGGCTATGGCCAGAACCTGATCATCTGCAGAAGAATATTCGTTCAGGTTATAATCAACTTCTTGTATTTGCGCATTGTCTAATTTGGTTTCATTCAAAACGGCTAACGGAGCATATAATTGGACGGTATCGGAGACCATTTTCAAAAGCCCCAATTTTTGCAAATAAATCACAGAGCTGGAATCAATAACCGCCGATTTAAGTTCGTTTAATTTGCGAAGATCTTCCCGGATGTTCATTATCATAAAATCGTAACCCGCCCCCTTGTCTTTACATCTAAAAATTAAGTATTTTCCATTAAACAAAAAACAATTTTGAATTCGGCAAATTTGACCAAAATTGAATAAGGAGCCTGAAAATGCCCATCTACGAATTTTATTGTCCGCAATGCAATACTATTTACAAATTCTTTAGCCGAACCGTTAACACGGAAAAAATTCCCTACTGCCCCAATTGTAAAACCGTTAAATTGGAAAGACGTGTCTCTACCTTTGCCACCCTTTCGGGCGAACATAATGATATGGACACAGACGATGAATTTGCGGGCATTGACGAACAGCGTATGGAACGGGTTTTGGCATCGTTAGCCAATGAGGCCGAACATATTGATGAAAACAATCCGAAGCAGATGGCTTCATTAATGCGCAAATTTGCCAAGGAAGCCGGTATTAATTTTGGCGAAGGCATGGAAGAAGCCATTCGGCGCATGGAGAAAGGCGAAGATCCCGAACAGATCGAAGAAGAATTAGGCGATGTGATTGAAAACGAAGATCCGATTTTGATGAAAAGTTTTCATAAAATAAAAGGCCGTAAAAAACGGCCTAAAATAGATGATCATCTTTATGATTTGTAATTTGCGAAAATTTTTTAGCCGAATGAAACCTGCATCTGCGGTATTGCACCGAAACGGCGTTCTCTGGAATGGAATACGGCAATGGCGCGAGCCAATTCATCCTCGTCAAAATCGGGCCACATGACGTTTGTAAAATAAAATTCGGCATACGCGCATTCCCACAGCAAAAAATCGCTTAAACGTTGTTCCCCGCCGGTACGGATCAGCAAATCCACATCGGGCGTTACCACCGGACAATGCATGGCCTTGGCCAAATATTCATCAAAGCGTTCTCTTGAAAAATCGTTTTGCTCTGCCGCCAATTGTGCGGCACGCGCTAAAACTTCCCGCGCCGAATAGTCAACGGCCAAACGTAAATGGAGTTTTTGACCGTGGGCCGTTTCTTGCTCGGCTTTTTCCATCTCAGCCACCAGCCGCGGATCCAAACGGTCTCTCCGACCGATAAAACTCATACGCACACCGTTTTTAATGCTGTTTTTGGTTTCTGTCTGTAATTTACGTTGCAAAAGCTGCATTAATAAATTGACTTCCTGCTGCGGCCGTTTCCAGTTGTCCGAAGAAAAAGCATAGAGCGTCAATGTTGAGATGCCGTAATCCGGAGCAATCTCAACGATTTTTTTCACTACTTCTGCCCCCTGCCGATGTCCCCAAAATCTCGGACGGCCTCGTTGCTGCGCCCAACGCCCGTTGCCATCCATGATAATCGCCACATGCAACGAAACATTTTCATTGGAATGCTGCTTGGAATTCAAAGTAAATTGCTGTTTCATAACTCACCTGCGTTAAATTTGTTTTTGGTAAAATCGGATGTTTTACGTAACTTAATGCAATGAAGAAACAATAGATTATGTATTATTAATTTTAGTATTTATTGAATTATTTTTTACAATACATGAGTAAATTGTGAGAAAATT
>JALWEA010000396.1:16641-30148 GCA_027039465.1 Calditrichia bacterium
GAAAAGAAACCGATCGCTTATCGTTTTGCCGAATTTGAAATAGACATCCGCAATCGACAGCTTAAGAAAAACGGACAGATTGTTCCGCTGAATTCCAAATATTTTGATGTTTTAATTCTACTAGTGCAAAACGCACAACAACTGATTTCCAAACAAGCAATCTTTGAAAGTGTCTGGCGGGATACCATCGTAACGGATTCCGCGCTGAGCCAATGCATCAAAGACATTCGCAAAGCGTTAGATGATGATGCGCATCATCCGCGCTTTATTAAAACCATTGCCAAACATGGTTACATGTTCATCGCCGATGTCATCGCCATTGCCAATGAAAAATCATCCGTAGCTAAAGAATCCGGTAGTTTACCCAAACGGCCTTACAAATTTTTGGATTATTACACCGAGGGTGATCGACTTTTGTTCTTCGGGCGCGAAAATGAAGTTAAAAATCTGTCGTCCAAAATCATCAATCATCGAAGTTTTATTATTCACGGGCGCAGCGGCGTGGGTAAAAGTTCACTGATTCGGGCCGGATTAATCCCCGCCTTAAAAAGCTTTGGGCACCAGTGTTATGTGATCCGCAGTTTTTCGGATCCTGCCGAAGAGATTCATCAAATTTTACATTCTTATTTGCCGGAACTACCTGTGGATGCTTCAAAGACGGCGCCTCAAAAGATGTTACAACAACTCGATGCTCTGCGCGGCGATCGGCTCATCATCTTTTTCTTTGACCAGTTCGAAGACTTTTTTCTACAATTAAATAAAACGCAAAAAAACAAATTTATTGATTACTTGCGCGGAATTTTCCGCCATGATCAAATCCGGTTACGTTTTGTATTTGTTTTACGCGAAGACTTGCTCTCCGAAATGAGTTTCTTTAAACCGGCCATTCCGGAAATTTATCATCATGAATTTCGACTACTCAAATTGACCGTCGAACAAGCGGTGGATGCCGTTCTAAAACCCGCACTAACCGTCGGATGCCCGTTTGAAGAACGCCTGGCTCAGGAAATATTGCAAGATTTAAGCAACGGCGAAAATGACATAGACCCTCCGCAGCTTCAAATTGTTTGCGATGCCCTTTACGATAATCGCGATCCCGAAAAGGGAATTACTTTCGAAATTTATGAAAAATTGGGCCGCGCTTCACACATTCTGGAAGGCTACATGGAGCGCGTGCTTAACCGTTTCGAAGATGAGCAGGCATTGATGGCAAAACGCATTCTGAAATCTCTGATCACTGCGGATTTTCAAAGAAAAGTGTTGCCGCTTAACGATTTGCTGGCCCATGTACAAACTTCACATTTTAATCGGGAGCAAATTTTACAACTTTTAAACGAACTGTCCGATGCGCGATTGATTCGCCTGGGCCGACAAGACGGCAAGAACTGGGTTGAATTGAGCCATGATTTCCTGATTCCGAAAGTTCGCGAATGGCTTACCGACGAAGAGCAAAAAATAAGACGCGCTCAGGCCATGCTGAGCAATGCCATGGCAAATTTTTCAAACCACAATTTACTCCTTGACGAAGACGCCATTAAAGTTCTTTTGCCTTTCGGATTACAATTGGAACCGACGCCGGAGCAGGCATACTTTATCGCCAAAAGCATGATTTTCCGACGCTATGTTCTGCCATCCTGGTTAAAATCCATTACCCCGAATTTGGCATCGATTATTTCCGAGGCCATGGAATCGGAAGACCCCGGGGTGCGTATTTGCGCCGTTGAATCTTCATTAAACATTACCGACCCAACAATAAAATCTTTATTAAAAAAGGCCGCCTTGTGGGATGCCGATTTAAATGTACGCAAAACGGCCAGCATTGTGTTTCTGAAAAATTTCGGTTCGGAAGGGCAAAAGCTTTTGGCACAGGGGAAAAACCATCAAAAGGCCGGACTTATCCGTCGTGCGATTAGTCTTTCTTTTGTGCGCGATCACGATATTCAATTGGTTTATTTACGCCGTTTGCCGGTCTTTCTTACGATTTTAGTCATGTCCGGATTATTTTGGGTGCGTATTTTTCGCAACCGCAAACAAATCGCCCGAGAAATTTTAGGTGCAACGCTGGGCGCTACGGTTTCGGGATTTTTGGTGGGTTTAATTTTAGGCGGAGTTTTGGCTTATTTACGCCACGCACCGACTTTTGAAACCGTAACCTATTTATTAGCTCTCATTTCTTTGGGTTCGCTCGCTTCGTTTTTAGGCGGGCTGGGTATTAGTTCGGGTTTGGTATTAATGCGTCACATTTCTTACCGGCACAGTAAATGGTGGACAGTGGTTGGCGGCACTATCGGCGGTTTTCTTATCGGTGCGTTTATTAACGTCATCGGTATCGATATTTTAAAGGTGCTTTTCGGACAGCAATTGATTAAAATAACCGGCGCTTTCGAAGCTGCCGTTTTGGGCTTCTGGCTTTCGTTGGCTTTTGTTTTTGCCGAACAAAATATTCGAAAACGTGGTCTTAAAATTTTGACCGTGGCTCTCGGTGCAACCATGGGCGCGGGGTTGCTTACTTTTTTTAAAGGCAATTTATTTAGCGGCAGTATTGCAGCCATTTCTCGCTCTTTTGCCAACGCGCAGATAAATTTAAACGCACTGACTTCCCTTTTCGGCGAAATGAACTACGGGTTTCTTTCGAGATTGATTTTGGGATCGCTGGAAGGTTTTCTGTTTGGCGGATTACTGATGATCGGCTTTGAACTTTTTAGGAATCATCGGCCAGTAAAACAAAGTGAACAGCCGATTAATTTACCTTAGCAAAATTCACATTCGAGACCAAATAATTTCTGCAGGTCGATTTAAAAACCGAATTCTTCCTTAAGCAGCGTGCGCGTACTTTCCGTAACCGGACTCTTTTTTAACTCTTTTCTATCAAACCACTTAACCGCTAAGGCATCGTCTCCGGCTTTGGGTTCTCCGCCGATAATGGTGGCCAAATAATCTAAAATGATGTAGTGAAATCGGGCGTTTTCCTGTTTTGGGACGAACTCAATAACCTTGATTAAACGTCCAGGCTCGATATCGATATTAAGTTCTTCTTTAATTTCCCGCTGCAAAGCTTGTTTCAGGGTTTCGCCCCACTGCACTTTTCCGCCTGGAATCGCCCACATCCCTTGAGCCGGCGGATTTTTTCTTTTAACCAAAAGAACTTTGTTTTGTTTAAAAATAACGGCGCCAACCGCAATTAAAGGTACGGAAGCTGTTGCCATTTTAATTCCTTGATAAAAATTTTTTAGCGGACATATTAAAATTGCGAAAGATGATCGGTTTATTTCCCATTACCGAATAAAGAATGCCATTTTGATTTTAAAAGTCCCATGCGCAACACATCCCTCGGTTTACCGTTCAGCAAAACTTCCGAGTACAAAATGCCCTCCAACTCAAAACCGAATTTACTGTTCAAATTGATATTCTTTATGTTGGTGTCCAAAGAATGGATGTAAATCTTGTTAAAATCCATGACCTCAAAAACATAATACAGAAAAAGAAATGTTGACAGTTTACCGATTCCGCGATTTCTGAAATCGGATGCCCCGATAAACTTTTTCATTTCCAATTTTTTGTTTTCTTTATCCAAATTTTCCCCGCCGATGATGCCCACCAAATTCTTTTTTAAATAACGGACGGCAAAGTATTTACGTGTCGGATTATCGAGCAAATATTCATGCAACTGCTTTTTTTCTTTCGGAAAGAAACGAATGAATGTTTGGGAAACTTCCCGTTGTTTTAACCAATGGCAAATTGTTTCAACGGTCTCATCATCATGGAGAGGTTCAATATGCACATCCTTCAAAACAAGCTTTTGCTCCTTGCGCCACAAGTCTTTAATATCACCGATCTGGAAATCGCCCTGATAGGAACCGTTATTATTTTCCGGTACGTTCTTTTGCAGAACATGATCCAGCAATTGCGTGGAAACATTAATAATATCGTGTGCGTCCACCCCATAATTAACCAGCTCTTTGTAAAAGCTGTGCGTTACCAATTTAAGAATTTGTTTTAATTTAATTTTTTCAAGCTCTTCATTTGTATGATTTTCTTGATCCATAAATTGCCTGCCAAATTAAAATATATCCCGATTATTTTTGTTTTTAATATAAGATATGTTTTCGATCTTAACAAACAATGCTTTAGCGCAATAATTTACCTCTATTTTTTGGCGAACTGAAGAATTAAACAAATAAGCCGATTTAACAGAAAAGATTTCCGTCGGAATATAAAAATTCTTATCCGTAAAATTTTGTGCGCATGGGCATAATATTAAATTGATTAAGTAATAACTTTAATTGCGAATAATGTACTCGACCAAACGCTTTGAAAGGAAATCGACGAATCCGCCGATTTCATACTTGCCCGTTTTGACGGATTTTTTGGAATTTAAAAAAATAAGCGGTTGTACTTATAAACTTGGTAAACTAAAATCGGAGTTTTCCTCATGGAAGAAAAACCTCGTAAAAAAGTAATCAACGAAAATATTCTAACCACCAAATCCAACCTCAAAGGAATTGCGGGTTTTTTGGAGTACCTGCTTCGACGCTTTCGAAACGGAGCGTTTTTAGCGGCTTTAACTCCGTTGTATCTTGTCGGGATTTTGGCAATGGGCATCTCGGCAACGCCTGGTTTGTATCTGTTCTTTTGGATTAAAGAAGTAACCGTCCACTGGTTACCTGTTTTTCATTATACGGCCATGGGAACGGCGGCAGTGGCGGCCTATTTTATTTACGGATTAACGCTGATTTTTGTCGTACCATTTTTCAATTTTATTCTTCCTTTTAGAATTAAGCCCTTCCGAGGCAACTATTTTTCGTTGGGCGTTGTGCCATGGTATGTGCATAATGCGCTAACGTATATCGTCCGTTATACCTTTCTTGAATTCATCACACCTACGCCCCTTAATACGCTGTTCTACAGATTGATGGGCATGAAGATGGGAAAAGGTGTGCATATTAACACCACCAATATTTCCGATCCGGGATTAATAGAGATCGGAGATTACGTAACGATCGGTGGTTCTGCGCATATTATTGCTCATTACGGCCAAAAAGGGTTTTTGGTACTTTCCAAAGTTAAAATAGGGAACGGCGTTACCATTGGAATGAAGGCGACCATTATGGGCGCAGTTGAAATCGGCGACGGAGCAATGATCGGGCCGCATGAAGTGGTTTTGCCCAAAACCAAAGTTCCGCCCCATCGCAAGCCGCCTAAAACCAAGGGTATTGTTAGTGTGGAAGATATTTCCGTAAACCAACCGAGCATTCCCGAATCCGTATAGAAAATATAACGTCCCGTCAGGGAAGATGTGCCATTAGCCCACAAATTCATTTGCGGGGAACAAATGTCCACATCAAAAATATGCCCGTCCAGGAAGGGACGGTATTCATTACGCCTATTATTTTGCATTCCAATAAACACTTTTTCAATTGTCCCTCTGGGACAACATTTCGGTGTGGTGGCTTCCCGTTTACCCATATTTGAAAATATGGGCTATTGGCATTCCATCGCTCCGCGATGGATTTGGAAATACCGGCATTCGAATTCGTCCCGCAAGGGACGAGGTGCCAATAGCCCACAAATTCATTTGTGGGAACGAATAGGCCACCACCATTAATTAGAGTCCCGCAAGGGACGGCGTGCATAACGGATCGCCGTACCATCATGTCATTGCGAGGTGCTAAACCATGGCAAACACCACGGATTATTAAGGCGGTGACATGAATTAAGGTAAAGGGCTGTCATTGCGAACGATCCTGCGAGCAGGAGAGTGAAGCAATCCCTTCCAAATGGGCAACGACCATGAATAATGTTAGGGATTCTTCTCCCGACACGTCGGGATCAGAATGACAGCCTACTACATGTCAATAGTAGGCCGGGAACCATGGCTGGCGCCACGGATTATTAAGATAGTGACATGAATTAATTGGGAATTAGGAACTGGGAACTGTTGCGGCAACCGTGTCTCGATAACCGGTTGCCTTTGACCGCGTCCGGTTCCCGAGTAGTCCGCCTGAGGCGGGCGTATCGAGGGACGGACGCGCTACAATATGTCAATAGTAGCCTCGATTTATCTGGACGCGGCAATCCCTGTCATCATTACCGGACGGTGCTGCTTTGGAGGGGATTGCTTCCCCCGCCTCAGGTGGGATCGCAATGACAGCCCTTTACGATTAACGAATATACGAATAACGTTTCCTCTTAACTCTTACACACTTAACTATTAACCATTTCAATTAACCCATGCTGCAATCTTAAAAAATCAGGGATTCCATTTCTCCCAGCGTTCCAATTCCACTTTTACATTGCCCACAAAAACTTTCATCTTAGCGCCAAGCGGTATCCTTCGATCGTCATAAGTAAACCATCCTTTGTATTCACCCGTTACCCCTGCGATGCCTTTTAAATGAAACACCCCTTCTACGACATACGTTTTAAAATCTTTCTTCATCGGTTTAAAATACACGACTTCCGGGTCTCCCAAAAAATGAATATCCACCGGGCCGCGACGATCGTAAAAGTAAGAATAGACTCTAAAACTTGCGCCTTCCTTGGCATGAGCACGGGCAAAATAGGTTAGCGAAATGCCATCATACATATAATCTTTCAAATCGAAAATTTTTTGTTTTATTATTTTGGTGGAATCTTTCGGATCAAATATTTGCCAGGTAACTTTATTCTTTTTGTAATCAAAGCGATAGATCATGCGATTGATTTCATTGCCGTGCTTTTCTTTTACCACATATTTCACCGGACGAAATAGAGAATCGACTAGGCATTGATAACGATTGTGCAAATTGACAAAAATCAGGACCGGATTGCTGTCCATTTTCAAATCCACTTTGTACAACAAATGCCCGTTTACCCGAACCGTATCCGACAGATACATCTCCACCGTTCCCAAACGTACAAAGGCCCAGCGCACTTTGTAAACCAGTTTTTCACCAACCACCCAGCGAAATTGATTTCCGGCAAAACCCGAACCCGTAAAACAAAGCAGGGTAAAAAGGATTAAGATTTTAAACGATCGCATATCTTCCCTAATAACATTAAAGAATGGATTAGTTTCTTCTATTGAAACTGCAAATTAATAAAAAAACCCTTTGACTAAAAATTTACTTGCTCACAGAACTTGCCCAAAGTGATACATTTTAATTAAAGAAGCCTTACGTTAAGACGAAAATCTAATAAGTAATTATGCAATATTTGATTGGAAATTATGTCTAACAGCAAGCGACCATCTCATGTTTTTCATCAGGCAAGCCCTTTGGTAGCACCCCTTTTGCTTTTTATTATTCTTGTTATAATTCTAAGTTTAATGTGGGTACGGGAACGACAACAAAATGCGGCCAAATTAAAAGAGCTTACGGAAGTAATGAGTAAGCAACTGGCGATTCGCATTGAAAACTGGGTAACTTCACGGATCGCTTTGGCAGATTTTCTTGCAAGATCTTGGGAAAGTGAATACAAAAATAATCCGTCGAAATTTAAACGCGATGCCGAAAACATACTGGATGCCTATCCGGGATTTCAGGCTATTAACTGGATTGACAGCACATGGACCATCCGCATCATAACCCCTACAAGCACCAATCAACCCGCTCTTGGCAAAAATTTGCACAAGCACCCTTTCCCAACGGTTCAGGAAGCGTTAAAAAAAGCCCAAAGCACTCACCGGATAGCCACAACCTCACCGATTCATTTGTTACAAGGAGGAAACGGTTTCGTTTCTTACATTCCCGTTTTTACGAGAAATAAACGACTTGCGGGATTTGTTGATATTGTATTTCGTATCGATTCTTTAATTCATTACTGTTTAAATGATACTTATTTGAACAGTCACTTCAATTATGTGATTTACAGCGATCAAATTCATCCGATTTACTGGAAAGGCAATATTCCACAAAATGAAATAGAGGCCTCGGCATACAAAGCAAGCGCCTCGGCTAAAATCATCGATCAACAATGGCTGGTCACCCTTTTCCCAACCAAAGACTTTGTACGTTCTGAAATATCGCCGAATATCAACCGATTTTTCGTTTCCAATTTGTTATTTAGTTTCGCTATTGCCTTTTTGATCTTAATTCTTCTGCTAAAAAATCGCCGATTAAAACAAAGTGAAGAACACTTCCGTACTCTCTTTAACTCTTCGAACACTTGGATCCATATTCTCGATTTTGACGGTACGATTCTTGATGTCAATCAGGCCTTTTTACATTCTTTGTCGCTAAAAAAAGAATCGGTAGTAAATAAAAACTTTTCGGATTTCCTTAGCAAAGAATCCAAATCCCTTTTTGAAACAATTTTGAATCGAATTAAAGAAAACAAGCAATTCCAAGCCGAACTTAAATTTCGTATTAATGACGAAAATATTCGTTATCTTGATTGCCTGGGTTCGGTGGTTTTCGATAAAAATCAAAAGCCGCAATTCATCATCGTTCACGAAATCGATATTACGCAACGCAAATACTACCAAAACAAGATGAATGAAAGCGAAGAAAAATACCGCGTACTTTCCGAACAATCTTTAATCGGTGTTTATTTAATACAAGGCAATCGACTAAATTATGTAAATCCGAAGTTCGCACAAATTTTCGGTTTCGAATCGCCCAATGACATTGTCCCCTCTTATTCAATCTTTGATTTTTTTGCCGAAAGCCAACGCGATAAATTGCAACAAAATATTCGGAAATTGATCGACGGTTCAAGTTCGGAAATGCATTTTGAAGTGACCGGGCGAAAAAAAGACGGTACAAAGGTTTACCTTGAAGCGTTTGGGCGTCGAATCGTCTTTAATGCGCAACCGGCTGTTTTGGGAACGTTTATTGATATTACCGAGCGCAAAAAGAACTTGGCGACTATCCGTAAACTTTCAAAAGCGATTGAACAAACTCCCGTCGGCACGATTATCACCGATATGCAGAGCACCATCGAATATGCTAATCCGGCTTTTGCCAAAATAACCGGTTATGCTGTTGAAGAAGTTGTTGGCAAATCCACGGAATTTTTAATATCCGGTAAAATTTCAGCCGATATTCTTCAGGACATAAAGGAAACGGTTGCCCAAGGACGAATTTGGCAAGGCGAAATAAAAAGCATTAAGAAATACGGGCAAGATTATTGGCTACGACTTGTTGTTAGCCCCATGACCGACAGCAACGGGCGTATAACCCATATTTTGACAAACATTGAAGACATCACCGAACGTAAACAATTGGAAAATGAATTGGTCCAGAAACAAAAAATGGAGGCCATCGGGCGTTTGGCCGGAGGCATTGCCCATGATTTCAATAATTTGCTTACTGTTATTAACGGTTACTCGCAACTGATTTTACATTCGATGCCAAAAGAAAACCCGTTGTATACGAAGATCGAACAAATTTTTCAAGCGGGCGAACGTGCAAAAAATTTAACCGGCCAGCTTTTGGCTTTCAGCCGAAAACAAATCCGTCAGCCGGAGCCATTAAATTTAAGCCAATTGGTGCGCAATCTCGAGAAAATGTTAACCCGTCTTATCGGCGAAGATATTGAGATCATCTGCGATTTGGATGAAAATTTGTGGGCCATTGAATCGGACAAAAGCCAAATTGAGCAAATCATTTTAAATTTGATGATCAACGCCAGACAGGCGATGCCCAACGGCGGACAAATCACCATTAAAACCGAAAATTTTGTTCCCGAAGCATCTATGCTCAAAAAATATCCCGAAATTCAATCGGGAAAATATGTACGTCTTTCCATTGAAGATACCGGTATCGGGATGGATGAAGAAACGCAAAAACACATTTTCGAACCGTTTTTTACAACCAAACCGGTGGGGCAAGGAACCGGATTGGGATTGGCTACGGTTTACGGCATCATCAAACAAAACAACGGATACATTTATGTAAAAAGCTCTTTAAATCAAGGTACGAAATTTTGTATCTATTTTCCGGCGGTAGAAAAAGAAACGTCGCTTGAAGAGAATCAAACACTTCTTAAAGAAGATTTGCGCGGTAAAGAAACCATTTTTTTAGTGGAAGATGATCCTTCCGTAAGGGAATTAACTTTACGCTCATTGAATTATTTCGGTTACAAAGTCATTGTTTCCGCAAACGGCGAAGAAGCGTTAAAAAAATTCAAACAAAATAATATTCACGTGGATTTATTAATTACCGATGTGATAATGCCCGGCATGAGCGGCAAAAAGTTAGTGGATCTGATCCGAAAGAAAAAGCCCGGATTAAAAGTATTGTTCATGTCCGGTTATTCGGAAGATCAAATTTCCAAGCAAGGAATACTAGACAAAGAAATCAACTTCATTCAAAAACCGTTTGCACCCATGGATTTGGTAAAACGATTGAGAGAAATTCTTGACAATTGAGTTAAACTTCGTTTCAGCCAACACCATTTTCCGCTTATAGGAATTAATTCGTACACGGTTTCCTATTGATCTTCCCCGAATAGAAAGGATTGCGCCTGAAGTTTAAGCTTTTTAAGTTTGCGTTTTTCTTGGGCAATTCTGAAAAACGAGTGTACCGGCTCTACTCCGGCGCCGATTATTAATCCGGTAAGAATAAAGCCGTAAGGCTCACCGATCGACATTTGTAGTTGCACCAAAACATCCAATTTTAAAAACAACGCCAAAAGAACGCCTAGGACGAAAGCGAAAAATTGCATGATCGTAAATATTAAATATTTTCTCAAATTTGCGCGAACTTTTTCAGCGTCATAATAAATTCCAAATCGATCCATTTTTTGACGCACCGCTTCGAAAATCGCATCGCCGACTTTGGCAAACAGCCTTACCTTACGATCCACAATAATGGCTAATAACTTTAAATATTCCAACAATCGGTTAATAATCGTTGCAAAAAGAAGCATCAAAAAATAGACGGTAATGATTTCGGAAGTAAAGAACGGCGTTTGCGGTTGGGTTCCTTGCGCAAAGGCGCTGTTGGTCAATACAAACAGAAAAAATAAAATTATCAAAATACTTTTTTTCGATTTCTTAAACATAAATAAACCGCTGCTTTTTAAAACGTTCGATATCTTCCATTATCAGGGCATCGTTTTGCCATGACTTGAGAATTTGGGTCGATTTGGCTACCAAACGCTCCATGGGGAAATTATCACCGGGGCACAAAATCCGTCCTCGTTGAACCGTGCTATGAGCCACGATATTTTGTTCCGGAATGTTGTACAAGAGCCGCCATAAAGCGATTAACCGCGCTCCCGTTTCCAATTGCGCTTCCGAAGGTTTATTCTTCAAATCAGGAACATCTTTTCGCCGCGACTGAAAATTACCCACAAAACACAGGCCCAACGAATTGGCATTGGAAACCCTGGTTCCTTTGGCCACATGCCAACCGACCGAATCCCATCGACAATAATGATGATATTGACCGTCATAAGTTATGACGCTGTGAAAAGACGGATCCAATTTATAGCTGCCTTTGGCATTGTGCCGCTCCTTTTGTTCCATACGTACAATATCTTCGAAAGAGGCCGAAGTGGATGTGCCCGAGTGGTGAATAACGATGTATTGAGGATTTGCTTTGCGCAGCCCGTGTCCCGGCTTATCCGGATACAACCCGCCCTGATAGGTAATGCCGATACGGCTGCCTGGCAATGATTGTACCTGCGGATTAACCTGAGTAATTTGCGTTTGCAGGCGCTCTTTTTCTTCCTTTAAAGCTTCCTGATGACCTTTTAGAAAATTAATGAGTTGATGAATGGGTTCACTGCCTCCGGAAATGAGAATTCCCGACAATAAAACGTCCCACCATTGCAACGGTTCGGGCGCAATGAGTTTTAAAGCGCGTAAAAGGCCCAATTGTGAAAAATAACAAATGCCGATACCCAAAATGATACCGGCCGTTTGCATAATAAAAGCCTTTTTGATTAAACGATCCGTTTGAACAGACGTGTTAAGATCAATATCCGCCAGGCGCAACAGTTGTGCTTTGCGCCCCATTCCCAAGCCAATAAGAGAAAGGATTTTATCAAAGAATTCAAGAATGCGTTCCAGTAAAACGGAAGCAGCTAAAAATTCCAAGAGCACCGCAATGTACAAATCAATTTGAGGCATTAATCAAATCCTTAAAACATCCGTTTATTCCGGAAATTTGTAGCAACCGAATCAAAAGAGCGAAAGACATTAACAACCATACTCCCATATCCGATAGCGGGATTAGCAGGAACATGAAGGTCATTATTGCGATTCCGCAATCGCGGGAAAAGCAACTACCAAGGTAGCGCTACCAAATAGTTCGATTGTTTTTTCTAATATTCGAAAAAATGCTTTACTCCTACAATACAGGCAGAATTACTTGGCACCCGATCGTTTCCAATTCCATGCGAGACAAAACAGCCTACGATGAACGATGCCCCCATTCAACAATTCAACCAATAAACCATTCAACCCTAATACGATTAACGAATACACGAATAACGCATTCCCCTTAACCCTTCAACCCTTTACACTTAACTATTTTCCCATTCCTCCATCACTCAAGATATTTCACCAAATCATCCCGATCCGTTAAGTGGACGATCCAGCCTTTGTACACCATGTCGGCTATTGCCTGTTTCATACGTTCCACAGGCACTTGATGTCGATGGCTAAAGTGCCAGATATCGGTCGGAGAAACGCTGATTTCCAATAAAAACAATTCTTCCAAGCTCAAATCTTGATCCGTTTCCACTTTAAGGCGGATTTCTTCCTGCAAATACTCCAAGCCCTCGGGTTTGATGTGTTGAAAGGTGAACCAATAATTGGGCTCGTCAATCAAATCGCAGATGGGAAACGAAGGCGTTTCGCGAATAAAATCCATTAAAAAATCCACACTCACCAAATACGATTCGTCTTCCTGATCGTCCTGCCACAGATCATTCCAGACGGCTTCATCGGCTTCTTTCAACCATTCAAAAAACTTAATCTCGCTTTCGGGTAGGCGAATGAGCGTATTGCCCCGGAAGTGTTCAACAATCTTTTCCGCTTCATCCGGACGCAACTTTTCCAATTCACGTTCCGAAAATTGAATGTATTGTTTTTTCTTTTTTTGTTCGTCTTTGCTTTTAATAAGCGCCTTTAAATCCATTAACTCACCAACCTTTTGCCGTCTTTTTTTTATAAATAAATTCAATGCAAAGCATTTCCAAAGGGCAAACGCAGAATTTTGAGGCGCTTGCCCAAAACCTTTTTGATGTAAAGCAACCCTTAAAAATGCCTCACACCATCAAAGTCCTTCATTTTTAATCTTTCATCTTTGATCTCTAATCTTTTTTCAATCGATCAGCACAAATTTAATACGATTTAACGCGAATGCAAGCCAACGAGATCCAATTTATTGAATCTTCCATTCCACTTGACTGATAACCGCATCCCTTAATTTAACCGCTTCACGTTCCAAAGTTTCACAGGTTTTGCGCATTTCATCCACAAAGTCGGGGTCTTGAATTTGACCGAGATTTATCAATACATTAAAAATCCCGCCTTTCACGCCGTTGTAAGCCATCAACGCCCCAACCCCAACAT
>JALWEA010000397.1 GCA_027039465.1 Calditrichia bacterium
GCGTACAAGATACCGAAAAATTGGTTATTGATGCCAATAATCGGAACGCCCACAAGCGAAGCAATGGAAACATTAAGTCCGAAAAAGTAGTTTTTGCCAAGCTCTTTTTTCAGTTCATTAACGGCCAAAGATTGGCGGCTTTGCAGAATTTTTGCGTCGAATTCTTTAAGAATGCCTTTGTTTAATTTTTGGATATCCCGAACCGACAGATTTTTGGCTGCGGAAACTTCCAATTTTTTTGTGCCGTCATCGAATAATTCAATCCATGCGTAATGCGAACCGGTTACCTGAAGAATTAATTTGGTGGTTAGCTTGGCCAGCTTTTCCGGATTCAATTCAACGGAAATCGCACGGCTTAAATTCTGCAAACTGGCCACCTCGCGCATTTTGCGTTCGAAAACCCGGGCCGTGGGCAACTGGAGGAAAAAGCTAAACGTGGCTAAAATCGAATAGAAAAGCAGGAAAAACCAGGTAGCGTTAATGAACACGCCCAGCGCCAGGCTGTGATAGGCCACGGGCAATTCGTAAGCGTAATCAAACAGATAGGAAACGCCGATCAGGAAAAGGATGGAGGCAAACAGGTAATAGTATTTTTCTTTGCGCGTCAAGTAGGTAATCCAGCTATTGCGCGTACTTAAAAGGAAGATGAAAAGGAGAGCCACGCTAAAAACGCTGTTGTTGTAAATGCTGTTTCCGTCAAAGGTTAAATCCAAAGGCTCTTTAAAAATCACGGTCAACATCGCCGTGAGGATGATCAGGATCATTGTAATATTCAGGTACAATCCGGTGCGCTTTTTGTATTTGTAAAGAATTAAATTGCGTATGGACAAAATAAAAGCCACCATGGAAAACGAACCGGCAAAGGAAACCAAATTGGCGT
Organism: Calditrichia bacterium; assembly: GCA_027039465.1. Taxonomy (GTDB): domain Bacteria; phylum Calditrichota; class Calditrichia; order Calditrichales; family Calditrichaceae; genus Caldithrix. The sequence continues at coordinate 881 of JALWEA010000397.1, forward strand.
AAATAATGGTCGTAAAGCGGTTGGCTTCCGGCGGGAAATCGGTGACAATAAAAATCGGTTTGAAAATAAGTTTCAGAATAAAAACGAAAAGATAGATACCAATAAGGTTGACGGCCAAATATTTTAAATTTTGGCGCACATCGCGATTCGTAAAAATGTGGAAAGAACGCAGGTAAAAATAAATCAGGAAAACATTAAGAGCTACCAGACTTTCGTGAACATATTCCAGGCTGTTAAAGTAGCCCAAATCTTTCAAATGAAGTGAATCGAAGAAGAAGGTAATTAAAGCAATGGGTAAAATACCTACGAGAAAAAGATGCCGCTTTAGTATTTTTAAACGATTACCACTCATTCAATGTAAACCTTAAATGGATAGGGCGCCTTTTCGAACACTCCGATTTTACTGCCGTCCGGACGCAAATGAATAACCTGATGGGCTTCCGGATCAGCAACCACTAAATTACCGTTTACGGAGTTAATTACAAAATCCGAGATAAATTTAAATCCGTACAGAGTATTCAAACGTAAATTCGAAGGCGAAAGTTGCAAAATTTTTGCGTTGCTTTCGCCATTTACGGCAATCCAAATGGAATGATCCACGCGACTTTCCCGGGCAACGGCCAATCCCATTTCCTGATAAATGACTTTAAGGCTGTCCGTTAAGGTTGATAATTGAAACAGCACATCCGAGGAATCGTTTTCTTCAATAAAATAAAAATAGCTACCGGACGGATTGGCGGTTAAGAATTTAAGAGATGCAAAACGATGACCGTTAAAACCGGTGATTTTTCCCCGTCGCGTTCCGTCGGCATTGTATAAAATCAAAGCATGTTGGCGCGTGTCCAAAACGGCGGCTCTTCCTTGTTCGTCAAATGCGATTTCCGACGGGCGGCGTAATTGACCGTCCAACAATTGCAGGGATCGACCCGGTGAAAATTTGTACAAAGCGCCTGTGGAATCGGTAATCCAAAAGTTATGCTCGGCCGGATTAAACCCGCAGGCATACGGATAACGAATATCGGTAATTTCTTCCTGCAAAGCTCCTGTCATCGGGTCAAGAACTTCGGCATAGTGATAGAGCGGGTAAGTGATGATGGCCGTATTTTTCGTTGCATTAAAAGCCAAAGCTTGCGGAATCCAGATGGCATAATGTGTTAGTAGTTGATGACGCATATCATAAGAGAACTTGATAATGTATTCATTCCAGCGATCCAGCACCCAAATTTGTCCAGGGCCAGGTACGGTTTTTAAGACGGGTGTTGGCGGAGATTCGCCTGAAGCTCCGATCAAGGTCAGATAATAGGCGTAGGGTGTGTCGAATTGAACAAGGGAATCGCGGTATTCAGTTTGTTCCGCCGGTAAAACCGCAAGGCTGGAAAACTGCGCCTGGCCGCCAACCTTGCGATATAAATGAAAACCTTTGATTTCAGCCTGATAATGAGGTGTCCAGGTTAAGGTAATAATCGAATCCGCAGAGCGCAATTGCAATTTCATGTCCAAGGTATCGATGCCGCTTTCGGGATCGAAAATATTGCTGTGCTTGCGTACCGAACACCGCGAAGCGATGAGTATCAAGCTGAAATACAGCAGAACAAGCAAGCTTATTTTAATGCTGTTACGGAACATTTATCCTTAATATTTGATGAGTTTTCATTGTACATGGAACGTCTTGCGTACAATTTCATCGATTTCCCGAAAAACCTCGTCCACGCTTTTGTTGCCGTCTACGGAAACGAAGCGATGCATTTGGCGGTAATAATCACGAACCGGCGCCGTTTGTTCATGATAAACGCGCAAGCGCTGATGAATGGTTTCCGGATTGTCATCGGGACGTTGAACGATCCGGCCTCCGCATTTGGGACAAATGTTGTCCGGCGGAGCGGGATTGGTAACGGGATCGAAAATCATGCCGCATTTTTCGCAAATACGTCGGGCGGTCAGGCGGGCGACAATAATATCTTCGGGCACCACGATTTCAATGCACAAAGGATCGGGTAGGTTTTTTTTGCGGAATAATTGAGACAATCCTTCGGCCTGAGCCTGGGTGCGCGGAAAGCCATCAAGAATGAAGCCGTTCTTGCAGTCGTCTTCCGAAATACGATGGTCGATTAATCCAAGCATGATATCATCCGAAACCAGTTCACCTCTGGAAATGATATCTTCGGCTTTTTTGCCCAACTCCGTTTTTTTGCGGATTGCTTCACGAAGCATATCACCGGTAGAAATGTGAGGAATTTTGTACTTGCGGCTTAGATTTTTGGCCTGTGTGCCTTTCCCAACACCCGGTGCTCCGAACAAGATCAAATACATGGCGCTTGCTCCTACTCATTTCTTACTTCAATATTTATAAATTTCAAATGTAAATTCCAAATATACGACTTACGCAATCGGCTTTTGCGCAAGCTGTGTATTTTGCTTGCGCGAAAGGAATAACTGTAAATTACGGCAACTTATTTCTTCCGTTAGTGAAATTTAACACTTTTTTGCATTGAAGTCTTCTTTATTTTCATCAGGCGATCCAATTCTTCGAACGAATAATCCATGATAGGATACTTCTTCCAGTTTTTAAGATTGTAATGCCACCATTCCGTTCGGATAGGAACAAAGCCGTGCTTTTCCATCACGGTGCGCAATATCCAGCGGTTTTGTCTGATTTTAGCCGGTAGATGCATGTAGTCCTGATGCGCACGTTCGGAGAAGCTGTCAAACGGTGTGGGCATGGCCAATTCCTTGCCGGTGGAATCGACCAGAGTAAGGTCGACCGCAGAACCCCGATTATGCCTTGAGCCATGTTTGGGATTAGCCACATAACCAGGATCAGGCATGATAGCCCACATTTTTTTCTGAACGCTCAGCGGGCGATAACCGTCAAATACTTTGAGTCCGAGGCCAATGGTTTGCAATTCTTTTTGCACTTCATTTAACCGTTCCGCCGCCTCTTTCACCAAAAAGCACCGCGCTTGTTTGTACACCGGCTGATGCAAGAAATTATTCGAAGTGGCATAGCGAATGTCGAGAATAATGGAAGGATTCATTTGGTGGATATCGACCATCTCGGGAATGGGTTTGACCTTTTGGGCATAAAGAAAAGTAATCGAAAGCATTAAAAATAGAAATAAACGCTTCATGGTTTTTCCTCCTAACAGGGAAAATTTTCAAACAGGAAATTATTGTAAAATGCATCAATAATTAATTTAAAAAATATTTGTATTTTTTTTAAATTAATAATATTTTGGATATTGAATTATTGTTAATCGAGTATGGGAAAATTCATGATTATTGAGCTGAATATCATTATTCGGATAAATAGGACGGTCTTTTAACGCCCCTTGTTCGTGTTAGTCGAATAAGGGGTTTTTAGTTGTATAGGCTAAGATTCAAAGAAATTATTCGTAGCAGGAGGTCTACTATGGAAAGAGCTAATCTTGATTGGGAAAATCTGACATTTCAATATGTGAAGACAGATTATCATTTGGAATATTATTTTAAGGATGGCCAGTGGTCGGATGCCAAAATTGTGGAAAGCGATAAAATAGAATTAAGCATTGCTGCCACGGCTTTGCATTACGGTCAGGAATGCTTTGAGGGTTTGAAGGCATTTGAACAAAAGGACGGCACGATCAGTATTTTCAGACCCGACGAAAATGCCAAGCGCATGATTAATTCCGCTAAAAAAATTTTAATGGAGCCGTTTCCCGAAGAAAAATTTTTGGAAGCCGTTAACGAAGTTGTGCGTTTAAATCGGCGTTTTATTCCGCCTTACGGTTCGGGCGCTTCGCTTTACATTCGACCGTTATTGCTTGGAACCTCCGGCATTGTCGGCGTAAAACCTTCTCATGAATATTTGTTTCTTGTGTTTGTAACCCCGGTTGGCCCTTATTTTAAAGGCGGTTTAAAACCGATCGATTTGTTGGTGATTGAAGATATTGACCGAGCCGCTCCGTTTGGCACGGGTGATGTCAAGGTCGGCGGTAATTATGCGGCCGGTTTACGCGCTAGTAAAAAAGCCAAAGACTTAGGCTACAATGAAGTGCTTTATTTGGATGCGCGGCACAAAAAATACATTGACGAATCCGGCCCGGCCAATTTTTTCGGTATTACGAAAGACAATAAATATGTTACTCCCAAATCTTCTTCAATTTTACCAAGCATTACGAATAAAAGCTTGCAGGTTATTGCCAAGGATATGGGAATGACCGTTGAGCAGCGTCCTGTGGATGTGGAGGAGATTTTTGATTTCAAGGAAGCGGGATGTTGCGGTACGGCTGCCGTCATTTCTCCGGTAAAAAGTATTACCTATCGGGATCGTAAAGTGACTTACCTGGAGGATGATGAGGTGGGAGACGTTTGCCACAATTTATATAACCATTTGCGTGGCATTCAGTTGGGTACCATAGAAGATAAATATGGCTGGAATTTTAAAGTGCCCATGGATTAATATCTGATAAAAAATTAAATGAAGGGGGAATAGGCGAACTATTTCCCCTTTTTGGTTTGCGGACGATAAAAAAGTTTGTTCATAATTTGAATCAGGGTACCGATAACCTGAGCAATATTCTGCAACGGTTCCTTGATTTCTTTGGAAATGGTGTATTCCAATTGGGAAACATCTTCCACGGTTTTTTCGACCGTATCTACCACCCCGTCGATCCGTTGAGAAATATCCTTAACGTTTTTTAATATTTCGGGAAGATCTTCGTTAACAGCATCCAGTGTTTTATTGATCCTGCCGAGCGTTTCCCGAAAGCGTAAAACAACCGGAATGAGTAAATAGGTTAATACGGTTAATGAAAGCAAAAAAATGACAAAAGCAATTTCCCAGACCATAGGAGTAACCTCTTTTTTCTTTGTGGATGATAAAAACAGATTGCTTGTTTTTCAAGCGGTTATTTGCACTTAATTTAATCCAAATCTTTTTTTAATTTTTCAATTTCTTTTAGGGATAATCCGGTAACCCTGGCAATGGATTCAACAGAAAAACCTTCTTTTAAAAGTCGGGTTGCGGTTATCAAGATGGCTTCTTTGCGTCCTTTTTGAATTCCTTGCCGAATGCCTTTTTGCATTCCTTCTTGAATACCTTCTTGCCTACCAACTTGAATGCCTTTTTGAATTCCTTTATTCTCCCATTTCTTGCGCATTTCGATTAAAGTTTCGACAATCATGGTATATTCACTCCCTTCACTAATTATTTCCTCAAAATTTACCTCGGTCTTGGTGGTTCGCTTAAAAAGCATTTCTAACCAATCACCAAAGCGAGCCAACAGTTCCTTGTCCATCTCGGACTTGACAATCTCTACGATCTCTTTTAGAACGCTGTCCAATTCGTTTTCGTTTCGTGCATTCTCCAAAAGGAAAATGGCCGAAACCAAATTGTTGCGCAATTTGATCAGACTGCGTTTACTAAAGCTTCCGATGTCAATGGCAAAGTATTTAAAGCGAATCAAATATTCCCGCAAAGAGGGATCGACCAACTCGATCATCTCTTGCAGGCTCCTGGCCGCATTCCAGCGCTGTTTGCCGTTGTAAAGCAGCAGAGGAAAAACAACCGGCAAGCGTTTGTTCTTTTCCTTGGCAATGCGTTCCGCGTAGAAATTTAAAATATAACTGGCAAAACGCAAGGCCATGGTTTTATCAACGGCAGACTGGAATTCCAAAAGCAAGTACAGGTAAACTTCCGAACCCTGTTTAAGCGGCAGTTTCCAAATAATGTCCGCTTCTTTCTTTTTAAACAACCGATCGATGAAGCTGACGGGTTCTAATGTGATTTTGTCAAAGTCCACCCGTTCCACCCATTTCAGGCGGACGAAGCCTTGCAAAAGGTGTTTAACAAAGCCTTTGTGACTAAACAGCTTTTTGTAGGAACGATCGTAGAAATCTTTGATCGCATCGCTTTCCCGTGCCATAGTAAGAATATAAAACGTTATGTGATAATGTCAAATTTTTAGCACTGAGAGCAGGCGCGGTTTAACAAAAAAATAAAACGTTTGTAAAAAATGCACAATAAAGAATTCCGATAGAAAAAATAAACGGAGTGTTAATCGCTGCACTCCGTTTATTTTGGGAGAAACTTTTGAGTTAAAAAATTATTCGCTTTTTTTGCTGCGTTTGGTCTTCTTAGGTTCCGGTTTTTCTTCTTCGCCTTTTATTTCTTCTTCGAAATCGCGTTCTTCCTGTACCAAATCCTCATCTTTAAAAGCGGCTTTGCCTTTTTCCAATGTTTCGGAAACTTTTTGACGCAAACCGTCTAATTCTTCTTTTAAGCGGTTCAATTCTTCCTTCGCCTTATCGTACAATTCTTCACTTTCATCGCGCAGATTATCACGAACATCTTTACCCGGTTTCGGGGCAAAAAGCATTCCTATCGCCGCGCCAATAAACCCTCCGAGTAAAAATCCTGTCAGAAAATTGCTTCCGCCGTTGCCGTTATTTTCCATGGTACCCTCCAAAGTTTTTATATTTTTCACTGATCAAGTTAATTAAAATTCAATGGTATTTCAATAATCGTTTCTTTTTTTATTTAGATGAGGATAAAATAAATCGGAGACAGATGTAATTAAGCCAAAGTATGCTGTTCTGATTTATTTCACTCGATTTTTACTTCCCCATACCTAAATGAAGAATGAAGGTTGTAATCGAAAGATAAATCAGGATGCCTAAAATATCATTAGCCGTGGAAATAAAAGGAGCGGCCGCCAAAGCCGGATCAATTTTCAAGCGTTTGAAAGTAAGGGGCACCAGAGCTCCGATAATGGCAGCATTGTTGATAACCACAAAAATAGAAACGGCCAAAATGCCTGCAAAAAAAACCGTATCCCACAAATAAACGATAATGAAAATCAAAGCGGCAAAAAACAAACTGTTAAAAAACGAAATGCGAAACTCTTTAATTAAACGTTTGGTTGTATCCCTTACGCTTAAATCGCCGGTGGCCAAACCGCGGATTACAATGACACTTGCCTGCTGAGCGGTAGAGCCTCCCATTGCCATAACGATAGGGATGAAGAAAGCCACCATTACTTTTTGTTGCAGCGTGGCGTTAAACTGGTTTAGTAATAGGGCCGAAATCGTTTCTCCGAAAAAAGCGACCAAAAGCCAAGGTAAGCGGGCGCGGGCCAATTTAAAAGTGGATTCTTCCGTAATCTCTTCGTCCGGAGCACCGGCAATATAGGCCATATCTTCGGCGCCCTCTTCTTCCATAACATCAACGATATCATCAACCGTAATGCGACCGACCAAATGATTCTCTTTATCCACAACCGGCATGCTTACCAAGTCGTATTTACGGAAAATGTTGGCAACCTCTTCCTGATCCATATCCGTGCTTACAGTGGGAATATCCGTTTCCATAATATCTTTTAAAAGCGTATTACCATCGGCCAAAACCAAATCGGTCATGGAAACAGTACCTAACAGATGATTTTCTTCGTCCACCACATAAACCGAATAAACGTGAGAAATTTCTTGCTTGGCGCGCAAACGGCGAATTTCCTCAATGGCTTGATTAACCGTAGCTGTTGCCGGTAAGGCCACGTATTCCAGGGCCATAATGCCGCCGGCCGTGTCTTCTTCGTAATGCAGCAGTTCTTTGATCTCATCCGATTCCTCACGGGGAATGCGCTTCAAAATTTCAGGAACCAACTCCTCCGGCAATGCTGAAACAAAGTCTGCAGCATCATCGGAATCCATTTCGCTGACAATGGCCGCAATTTTATTTATACCCAAGCCTTCCGTCAATTCTTCGATGAGCGGAGGATCAAGTTCGGCCAATACCTTACTGGCTAAATGAGTAGGAATAACGGTGAAAAAATAAGCGCGCTCATCTTTATTTAAATGGGAAAAAATCTGAGCGATGTCTGCCGGGTGCAGATCGATCAGAATATTTTGTAATGCTCCCTTGTTTTCTTTTTCGATCAGTTCTTTTATGTCCGGAAGTATTGCATCAATGTCTATGGGAATCATAAAGTTACCTTATTTTAATTGGTTAGTTAATTGTTTGAATTCATCAACCGTTAACTGTTCCGGTCGTTTCGCAAGCGTTGTTTCATCCAATGAATTTACGAAGGCTTTGTCAAAAATTCTACTTAAACTGTTTTTTAAAGTTTTGCGCCTAAAATTAAAGGTACCGCGAACAATTTTACGAAATAAAATCGGATCGGCGAGATCGGATATTTCCTTGTAAAAGTTCAAAGCAACAACAGCCGAATCAACATTGGGCACAGGAAAAAAATTTCCGCGTTTGATTTCAAACAGGTATTCCACTTGTGCATAAGCTTGCGTAATTACCGAAAGAATGCCGTAATCTTTACTATTGGGCTTGGCGCTTAAACGTTGGGCCACCTCTTTTTGCATCATTAATACTGCCCGCTCAATCAAATGGAAGGAGTCAATCAGATGAAAAAGAATGGGACTGGTGATGTGATACGGCAAATTACCCACAACTTTAATGCGTTGGGCTTTGTTAATCAGTGAATTCAGATCGATTTTCAAAATGTCTTGTTGGATGATTTCAATGGAATCACCGAATTTTTCGTTTAAA
>JALWEA010000398.1 GCA_027039465.1 Calditrichia bacterium
GGAATGATTCTTCCAAAGTGGAATCGTCCCTAGCCGGCCATTCGAATTTTTTGGAAGGAATTTTGGTGGTAATAAACAGTTGCTTTCCGCTTTCTTTCTCCACTTCGCCCAACAGGCGCTCGCTGTGGCCCATGCCGTAAACCAAAGCCGAGTCAAAGAAATTGATGCCCGCGTTAATGGCCTTGTGCAAGGTGCGTTTGGATTCGGCGTCATCCGCACCGATCCAAAGACTTTTACCCATGCCCCAGGTGCCCACACCCAAACGGGAAACTTTCTCTTCGGATTTGTCAAACTTTCTGTATTCCATCGCGGTGTTCCTCCTTTAAAAACAGAGTTAGCTGAGAGAACAGAATTTTTGCCTTATATTTTAAAATAAGAATTATGAAGGTTATTCGCCAGTCGAAGGGGTGCTGAGTTGTTTATTTGTAATTGCAGCAGGTTCATTAGTGAGTTTTTGTGGATTGACTGGTATTCCTACCGAAACATCAGATGCAAATCCGATTTCAAGGAAAGGAATCCCATACGTTTTCCTTCCACGGTCATAGGGAAAATTAAAAAACGGATTCGTTGATATACAAATAATGAGGTAATGAATATCATCTCGTCCCGTTCGGGACGGGCATATTTTGGAGGCGGGAATTTGTTCCCACAAATAAATTTGTGGGCTATTAGCACATCGTCCCTAACGGGACGCTTATGTTGCATATTGTCATTTCTACCATGACATCGAGCACAATGCGGATGTCAAAGGAAGGAATTCCTTATTAAAAAAGTAATGCCAAGGTTAAGACGTTAAGGCCGGACACGTTGCGCCTCATCTACATGAGGTAATTCATCTATCGCAAGCCGTAATACCATCGCGGAGCGATGGCAGGCCCATAGCCCATATTTTCAAATATGGGAGAATAGACGCCCATCTCACACAAAAATGTTGTCCCGAAGGAACAATTGAAAAACCGTGTTTGTTGCATTTTCTTTTTGCCGTAGATTTACGCGGATTTGTTGTTTGAGTTTTTTCTTGTAACAGGACTGTTTAACGTAAAAGGAATCCCTTGTTGGATGGATTGAAAGCATTTGCGAATCTCTTTTTAGAACCCATCACCGCCACTTCACCGTGGATATTTGGTTAATTTTTAAATTGAAGTAATTTTATGCCCGTTAGTGCTAAAGATCGTATCCTGTTCCAGAATAATTGCAACGGAACGACGAATTCTTTACATCCGTTGCCGCTTTGAAAGGGATTGCTTCTTCCCGCTGAAGCGGGGCTCAGAATGACAGGCTGGGGAATCACATCAAACAGCAGACCCAAGCCACCGGCTGCGCAAACAATAATTCACGATTAACGCATAACGAATATACGCATAACGCTACCCTTCCAACCCTTATATCCTTAACGCTTAACAAATTACCCCTTATCCGTCCTCTTTAAAACATCGCCAGAACCTTGGCCCAGACAATCATTAAAATCATGGCCATGGGATAAACCGTAGCGTACAAAATAATGGGTCGCTGCGATTCGGACATGCCGGTTGCAGCCGCCAACCCGGGGCTGGAAGTCATACCGCCGCTGATCAGCCCCATTAAGTCCAACAATAACATGCGATATTTAATGCGGGCAAATATCGCCACCGAAACCATGGGTAAAATGGTAATCAACGAACCCATTAGTATTAATTTGGGTCCTTGTGTTTCGACAACCTTAACCACCTGCGATCCGGCATGTGTTCCGACCACGGCTAAGAAAAAGACTAATCCCAAATCGCGCATGAAAGTAATGATGGGCATGGGCACCTGCCAGATAACCGGCCCTAATTTACCGCGGTTGCTCAAAATCAATCCGGTTAACAGAATTCCGCCCGTAATACCGAATTTAAACGAAATCACATTGCCGACGGAAAAAGGAATCAATCCGATAAAAACGCCGACCAAAATGCCCATGGTAATGGCAAAAATATCGCCGTATTCAATCTTCTTCATCTCATCGCCAAACAACCGACGGATGGCTTCCATTTGTTCGGCGTCTCCGGCCACACGAATGCGATCGCCCCAGTTTAATTTTAGATTTGGCTCGGCGGCAAATTCCAAACCGCCGCGCCGCACACGCGTGACGTTGGCATTGTATTTTTGACGCAGATTCAATTCTGCAATTGTTTTTCCCACAATGTCCCGATTGGTTAACACAAATTTACGCGATTCAAAATTTCGCACTTCGGGCAAAGGTTGATCGCTTTCTCTGCCAAAAAAAGGAATGACGGATTTTACTTGTGCCTCATCGCCTACAAGGCGCACAACATCTCCCAAATGCAATTCCGTATCCGGGCCGGGTACGATTAATTCTCCGTTGTGGTAAACACGGGAAATCACCGTTCCGGTATTTTTAAAAAACTGCAATCCTTTTAAGGATTTGCCATCCAATTCTTTGTTGGTAATAACCACCTCCTTGCGGCACAAGGGTTTTTGATTGGCGCTTTCTTCTTTGGCAATTTGTTTTTCCTCATCCGAAATTTTTACTCTGAAAATCAAGGGCATGAATTTAATAAATAAAATTACGCCCAAAACGCCAAAGCTGTAGGCCAAACCGTAACCGGTGGAGGTAAGCGGCGAACGCGTGGCTTCCTGCGCTGCCGCCAAACCTGGTGTACTGGTTAGCGCTCCGGTGAACAAACCGATGGCCATGGCCATATCCACATGCCAAATTTTACCAAGCACGAGCGTCAGAAGCGCCGCGAATGAAATCAACAAAAAAACAAGAAAATTAAGCTGCATGCCCTGCTTGCGTGAAATATTAAAAATGGAAGGCCCGGCCTGCAAACCGATAGCGTAAATGAAGAAAATTAAGCCCAACAACTGAAAATCTTTGGAAAGCGAAAATCCGTAGTGGCCGAAAACCATGGCCGCAAACAAAATACCGGAGCTTTCCAGTGAAAAACCCAAGATGCGGATACGGCCCAAAATAAAACCGCTCACAATAATCAAAAAGAGCAAAAT
>JALWEA010000399.1 GCA_027039465.1 Calditrichia bacterium
TGATATGTCAGGGCGGTTCTCCGATTACACCGGCCATTGCACAAAAGCTTCTTGATGCGGCCTACCACCATATTCCATTTACATCTCAGGAAAAAGAAACGCTGAAACTGATTGCAGAAGGACGTTCCTATCAGGCAGCAGCTAAAATTCGTAACTGCACACCAATCGATTTGTTTAAAACCATCCGCGGTATTTATCGCAAATTACAACAAAATCATTAAAAGGAGGTGCAATTATGTGTAGACATTTAATAAAAATTCTTGTGATGATTCAACTTAGCCTATTGGCAAGTCGAACTACCGTTACGGCTCAGGCGCCGTGGAAATGGCTGCATCCTTATCCAACAGGGAGCTTCCTTAAGGATGTTTATGTATTCAATCAGGATCAATTTATTGCAGTAGGCCCTGCGGGTACTGTAATTCGGAAAATATCAAGCACAGATTCAATGGAAACGGTAGTAAATTTGATGGGAGAAGGTTTATTATTAAATGATGTTTTCTTCCTGAATGATCAAGTGGGTTGGATATGCGGTGAGCATCATTTGGGCGGCAAGGGGGTAGTTCTAAAAACAACTGATGGCGGGCAAAACTGGCATTATTTGTTGGAAGATGCTGTGAAAATGTGCAAGAAAATATATTTTATCAATGAAAATATTGGTTGGGCAACTTGCTTGGATGGTTACTTATTAAAGACGACTGATGGCGGACAAAACTGGGAAACCATTGATATGGGCCTACCCGGTTATGATTTTGCACCTGATCTCTATTTTATGGATGCAGATAGCGGGATTGCCTTAGGCCTTGATGGGAAAATTTACCGTACCACAGATGGAGGCCAAAACTGGAGTGAAGCTTTTTCGGTACAAACCCATTCCGATTTTACAGGCCTTTCTTTTCCTGCTTCTTCAAATGGCAAATTAGGATGGGCGGTCGGCCTTAAAGGTATCGTTGTAAAAACCACGGATTATGGGCGAAGTTGGCAACAGCTTTCAACCGGTGATGATGTTTCGTACCGTTCGGTCTGTTTCTTGAATGATACGCTGGGCTGGATTGCCAACGATAAAGGGAATATTTTGAAAACGTCGGATGGAGGTAATACTTGGCAAAAGCTGGAAAGTCCTAACGGTATCAAATCTTTGTTTTTTATTGATGAAAATAACGGATATGCCGTAGGAGACTATGGCTTAATCATTAATTCCAAAGATGGCGGGCAAAGCTGGCAAGGGTTAAATACCAACTATACCAGCGGTCAAATGCGGTTGTTATATTTCTTTAACGAAGATAGCATCTGGGCATTGGGGGATAATGGGGCGTTTTTCTGTTCAACGGACAATGGCTATCATTGGAGCCCAAGGCCGCCAATTAAAGGATGTACATCGCCGCGTGCTTTAACTTTTAATACGCCCGATACAGGTTGGATAGTCGAAGCTTCAAGTTACGTAATGCGTTCTACGGATAGCGGCGCAACTTGGGCAACCTTTTACGATGTAAATGATCGAAATCTTGACATATCTTTTGTTAATGCACACAATGGTTGGATCTGTGGTGAGAAAGGAAAGCTTTTGCATACAACGGATGGCGGCAAAAATTGGCAAAACGTAGAAAGCGGTACGGATGATGAGCTATTTAGAATTGTAGTGCTTGATGAACAAACGCTTGTTATCGTCGGGAGATCGGGTACAATTTTGCGGTACGATGAGGCGCAAGGGCAATGGAATTCACAAACACTTGCACATACTTATCTCAGTGATGTTTATTTTTTGAATTCCCAAACCGGGTGGGTGATTTCAAATGACGGCAAAATGTGGAAAACGACGGATGGGGGCAATACTTGGACACGTACATGGGAAATCCCGCAAAACATAAAGCATTTTCTTTTTCAAAATGATAAAACAGGTTGGGCAATTGTCTATAGTAAGCTACTTTCGACAAATGATAGTGGAAAAACCTGGCAAAATGTTTGTTCATTCGATGATGTATTTGACTTGAGGACATTTTACATTCTTGATGAAAATAGGATGATTCTCCTTGGTGACGGAGGCTCAATTTACCAACTTAATTTGGATGAATTAGTTGGTGTGGAAGTGCCGGCTGTCCATCCCATACCTGTTTCTATGCAACTTTTTCAGAACTATCCCAATCCGTTCAATCCCGTGACTAATATCCGTTACCGGTTGGCGCAGGGCGGGCCGGTGCATTTGGCGATCTACAACCTGTTAGGACAACGCGTGCGAACATTGGTAAACGGACGACAATCTCCCGGAGAATACATGGTTCGGTGGGACGGCCGCAACGAGGCGAGGCGTCCGGTCAGTAGCGGACTTTATTTTTACCGCTTGCAAACCGGTGATAAGCAGTTGATGCGCAAGATGCTGTTGGTAAGGTAAGATATTCACGCAAAGACGCAGAGTTTAACACACGCGAAGGCGCAAAAACGCAAAGAGATTTAGGTGTTAAATCGAGAATGAAATGGTTTCGATTAATTAAAAAAATTAATGGAGTTTAAGTTTTTTATTAGAATAATTCTTTTTTATTCCCTTTGTAATCAATACGCGAGAATTACAGGAGGTGTTAAAAAATGAAAAACCGATTGATACTATTAATTTTATTGGCCATAGTATCCTTGCTGCAAGCACAACCGCAGTTGGCGTGGTGTATCATTGATACGACAACGCAGCTCTGGGAAATTCGTCCGACTAGTAAAGTGGCGGTTGACGATGACGGTAATATTCTTTGGGGCGGTTTTGTGTTCTACAAAAATTCGAGAAAAACAGACGTTGCCGTGTGCAAATACGGTCCCAATGGCCATCAATTGTGGAAATCGGTCTTTACGAATTTTGATCACCCTCATGATGGGGGGCATATCATTCGCTTTGGTTTCGGGGTAAATCATCAGGGTAGCGCTGTGTTTTCCACCGAAGTTTGTCAAGATGAAATTGGTGGAACGGATATATTAACCGGGCAATATGGCCCAAACGGTCGTTT
>JALWEA010000400.1 GCA_027039465.1 Calditrichia bacterium
TTTTTCCGAAGCAACCGGACACCAGCCGAATATTTTTTTATTAATATGTTGATCAACCAATTTGGCCTGTGTAACCTTTTCCGGCACGTCGCCGTGGAATCCATGATATGTCTTGGGCCTGGCTTTCAGGTCATGGTAACGTTGCTGCAAAGCGTTCCAAAAACGTTCTTTGGGATTACGGCCTTTGGCGCTTTGCGAATCGATCGGGTTTTGCCGCAGCCATTGGTGCAATCCGCCTTCGCCCCACATTTCAAGATCGCGGGCAATTTCCGTTAATTGACGAAATTCCTGAAAGGTGAATGCGTAATTCCCAAATAATTTTTCGATTTCACACCGGTCTTCCGGCGGAAGCAAGGGAAACAAAGTTTTGGGAGCGAAATTTGTTAGCCGGTCAAGTCCGGTCGTTTGTTTTTTCATGTAATGAACCTGATTTTATCATTCAGAGTAAAGGATCAATAATTTATTTTCTATTAATTACATCTCAACGATTCGTATTCTTTTTAATGTCAGGGATTTCAGTATTCCCTAACTGTAAAAGAGAAAACAGAACGTTGTTGCAAGCAGCAAATTTACAAGCTATTTTTTAAAAGGCAAGTGGTATTGGTAATAAAAACATTTTGATTACGTTTACAATCAATAAAACAGAAAAAAATCCGTGCAAATCCGTTTAATCCGTCCAATCCGCGTCCGAACTAAAATTATACCGAAATGTGTAAATTCTCGTTGGTATTATTCCCAAAAAAATTGTATTTTATTGCGTGAGAAATTCAAGCGTTGCAAAATCGTTTTTCAGGGCAATAGATGCGTAAAGAACGTAATAAAAAAGATTTCGAACTGGTGCGTAAAGCCAAATCCGGAGACGGACGCGCTTATGACATTTTAATGGAACAGTACCACGATGCCGTTTTCAATATTGTTTATCGCATGGTGCGCAATAAACAGGAAGCGGAAGACCTGACGCAGGAAACCTTCATCAAAGCCTACAATTCCATCAATTCGTTCAACGAAGAGTACGCCTTTTCCACCTGGCTTTTTAAAATCGCCACCAATCATTGCATCGACTTTTTCCGCAAGCGAAAATTAAAAACGTACTCCATGGACGAGCCGGTTCAATACAAGGAAGATGAAATCAAGCATGAATACGCTTCCGATGATCCGACCATGGAGCACCGGATGATTGACAGCGAGAAATCACGTTTGATTCGCGAAGCGATTAACAAACTGCCTGAAAAATATCGCATGGCGATTATCCTGCGGCATCACGAAGAAAAAAGTTACGATGAGATCGCACAGATTTTAAACCTTCCTTTGGGAACCGTTAAAGCGCGTATTTTTCGGGCGCGTGAAATGCTGAAAAAACATTTAAAGGATATGCTGTTTTAGCAGATTGGGAATGATGTTTCTTTCTTAATCTCCATCCCTGAGAGTAAAATAGTATTCTTATTCTAAAAGCCCTAAAGGGCTGAGGAAATGAGGGGGTATAATTTCACCCCGGCATAAATGCCGGGGCTAACAAACAATATTCGATACCTTTAAAATAAGGCCGTGATTTCAAGATTTTCTCAATTTTTGAATATTGGGCGCTGGTTTTTGTTCACCCGCTAATTGTGGTTAAGTCTATGTTGATCATCGGATTACATCCCTGGGTTGTCTCAAAAGTTACGAAAGAAAAAATTTTATTCGGATTATTGAAAGTTTTTGCAATACCCAATCCACTTTTTCCCTAATTTCAGTACGAGCAAAAAAATAGACACGAGCTGAAGCTCAGTGCTATCGAAAATCAACCGTCCCGTTCGGGACGGGAATTTTGATTTGGTTGGATATTTAATTCCCACAAATAAATTTGTGGGCTAATGGCGAACCGTCCCTGACGGGACGGGTTTAAATGTCGGATAATCCAAAAACCCATCGCGGAGCGATGGGGTGCCCATAGCCCATATTTTCAAATATGGGTAAAATGATACCAATCACCAAAATATTTGTCCCGAATGGGACAATTGAAAAAATTAAAGAAAGGTCGTTTTTGAAATGGAAAATTAATAAATATTCATCATCTTTTGCTTTTGGGACAGCCCCGGGAATGAGGGGGTGAGTTAAAAATCGCAAATTAATTGGAAGTTAGGCCTTTCATTTTTCACCGATGAGCTGCAAAAATAACCCGGTAAATGATTGGCCTGTTTGTGCGCATTGGGTTTCGATTTCGGCTTTTGACCAATGGGCCAATAGTTTGCCTTCATTTAAAATGATCACCGAATCGCACCATTCGTAAATCAACGGTAAACCGTGTGATGAAAGAATCACTGTTTTACCTTGGGCGGTCAATGTTTGCAAATGATTTTTTAAGCGAAACAAGGCGGGCGCATCCAAACCGTTTAAGGCCTCGTCAATGAAAATATGCGAGGGGTTGCCGAGCAATGCTGCCGAGAGCAACATCTTTTGGCGCATGCCGTGGGAATAGTCCACAATCAATTTGTTACGGAAATCATCCATTTCCAAAAGATCGGTTAAGAAGTCAATGCTTTCATTAATTTTTTCCCTGGGTACTTGACGCAGCGTTGCGATCATTTGCAGAAATTCGGTTCCGGTTAAATAAGGGAACAGTTGCGTCTCTTCCGGGGCATAAGTGCATTGCCGTTTTACAAAATCCCTTTCTTTGACAACGGAGCGCCCGTCAATGGTCACCGAGCCGATAATTTCCTTAATCAGTCCGAGCGCCACTTTGATCAGGGACGATTTACCCGCGCCATTCGGGCCGACAATGCCGGTTATTTGTCCGCCGGGAATAGTCAGGTTAATTTGATCCAGCGCTTGTTTGTCTTCGTAATACAATGAAACATCGCTAAAAACAATCATATCATCCTCAATCTTTCAGGAAACGGTAGCTTTTGTAAAAATAAACGATTAAAAACAGCAGGGTCAACAGCGGCCCTGTGAAATAATAATTCAGCGTCATGACGACGAAAAAGATAATCGAAAAATGATAG
>JALWEA010000401.1 GCA_027039465.1 Calditrichia bacterium
AAAATTAAACAAAAGGATAAAAATAGATCCGGATGGATCAGGTAGCCGCTCCGGAGTTTTGAACTTCGGGGAGGAAAGTCCGAACATCAAAGGGCAGGATTCTCTGAGAAATCAGAGGTGGCGCCAAACGCGCCAACGGATAGTGTCACAGAAAACATACCGTCCCGATTTTTCGGGATAAGGGTGAAAAGGTGAGGTAAGAGCTCACCACTCCGTTCCGTCATGGAAATGCCTTGTGGGTATCAAAATTCGGAGGTAGGAAAAACCCAATCTGATGCAAGACCAAATATAGAAGGATCCCGTTTCGACGGGTGCATACGGCCCGGTATGCGTTCCGAGCTTTCGGAACACACTTCAGGGTAGGTCGCTTAAACCTGTTGGCAACGGCAGGTTAAGATAAATGGCTACCGTCCCGATCCGTCGGGATACAGAATTCGGCTTACAGATTCATCCGGATCTATTTTAAGTTTGCCATGCTTTACCAATGGGTTTTGCCGCCTGAAATTCAATATGATAAAATCGATGCCATCGTAAAACGTTTCAATTTGCCCCCTATTATTGCCAAAATTCTTTACAATCGGAAGATCGATACACCCCAAAAAGTAGAAAAGTTTTTTGATTTGGATTTGGATAATTTGTACGATCCGTTTTTGATGCCCAATATGGACAAAGCGATTGATCGTATTATTAAAGCTTTGCGCGACGGCGAAAATATTCTGATTTACGGTGATTATGATGTTGACGGGGTAACAAGCGTTTCCATTTTGTACGACGGTCTTTTTTATCTTGGCGGTAAGGTAACCTTTTTTATCCCATCGCGGTTTCGTGAAGGATATGGTGTATCCAAAGAAGGCATTCGGGTAGCTATTCAAAAAAAGGCCTCTTTGATTATTACCGTGGATTGCGGTATCACGGCCGTGGAAGAAGTGGAATATGCCAAATCCAAGGGTATTGATGTCATTATTTGTGATCATCACGAACCGGGTGAAATCATTCCCGATGCGGTGGCCGTACTTAATCCCAAAATGCCGGACAGTACCTATCCTTTCAATGAATTGGCAGGCTGCGGAGTGGCTTACAAGGTTTTGCAGGGTTTAACGCAGAAATTAGGGCTTGACCCGGCTTTTCCCAAACAATACATCGATCTTGTAGCCATCGGGACTGCGGCCGATATTGTCCAGTTGTTGGATGAAAACCGCATCTTCATGTACAACGGATTGAAGATGATTAATGAAAAACCGCGGCCGGGTTTGATGGCGCTTTTGGAAAGCAGCGGACTTTTGGGCCGCCAATTAACCGTGAATGCCATTGTGTTTGTGCTGGCACCCCGACTTAATGCGGTGGGGCGTATTTCCAACGCTAAAAAAGCGGTACATTTGCTAACGACGAAAAGTTTTCAGCAGGGGCGCAACATTGCACGCATTCTGGAACATGAAAATCGAGCCCGTAAAGATATTGATGAAATTACTTATGAAGAAGCTTTGGCATTGATTGATAATGAAATCGATTTGGACAGCAAGCGGGTTCTGGTGTTAGCCAAAGAGAACTGGCACACCGGCGTTATTGGAATCGTCGCTTCGCGCATCATGGAAAAATTTAATCGCCCGACGGTTCTTATTTCCATTCAAAACGGGGTGGGAAAGGGCTCGGCGCGTTCCACGTCCAATTTTGATATTTACGAGGGCTTTAAAAAGTTAAGCGATTTGTTTATTAATTTTGGCGGGCATAAATTTGCAGCGGGGTTAACCATTAAGCCCGAAAATATTCCGATTTTGGACGAAAAGATTAATGAGCTTTCGGAAATCGATATTCGAATGGAAGAATTGATTCCTAAATTGAAAATTGATGCGGAGCTGATGTTCGATCAATTGGATGCTCAGTTTTTGAGTGCCTTAAAATCTCTGGCACCGTTCGGTCCCGGGAATATGCGCCCTGTTTTTGTCTCTTATGATATTAAACCCTTTGGTACCATTGATATCGTCGGGAATAACCATTTGAAAACCAAATTCAAACAAAAAGAAGTGGTGCTGGATGCTATCGGCTACAATTTGGGACATTTTGCCGATGAAATGAAAAGCAATAAAAATGCACGCATCAATTGCGCGTATGTTTTGGAAGAAAATCGTTGGAACGGAAAAACAACAATTCAAATGCGAATCAAAGATATAGAGGTGGTTCGGAATGGCCGATGAACAATTGTTTAATCAGATGTTGGAAGAACTGAAAGCCATTCGGGAAGAGAAAAAGATTGATTTGGAATCCATTGCCGAAAAATCCCGAATTCGGCTGAAGTATCTTCAAGCATTGGAAGCGGGCCAACTTGACAAGTTGCCGCAGGTTTACGATCGTTTTATTTTTAAAACCTATTTAAACGAACTTCAGGTGGATGAACCTGAAAAGTACCTTTCGGTTTTTGATGAGATTCGGAAACCGGAAAAAAAGCAAACGACATTTTTTAGCTCAAAACCCAAGCAACAAACTTCCGATTCGGAGAATCGGTTTATTCCCAAATCGGTCTTGTTAAAAATCAGTTATGCCGGAATTCCGGTTCTAATTACCATTGTTTTAATTCTTATTTTGATTAATAATAAAAGTAGAGTGCCCCGGCAGCCGGAAAAACCGGTCAAAGAATTAACGGCTCAGCAGATTGTTAAACAGGCGGCCGAGAAGCAAGCCTCCGAAAGCCGACAAACAACCGAAGCGGTTAAACAGGATTCTGCTTTGAACATTATTATTCAGGCCAAAGGTGATAGTTGGATTCGTTACATAAAAGATCACACCGATACTTCCGATTTTATT
This sequence comes from Calditrichia bacterium, assembly GCA_027039465.1. Taxonomy (GTDB): domain Bacteria; phylum Calditrichota; class Calditrichia; order Calditrichales; family Calditrichaceae; genus Caldithrix. The sequence continues at coordinate 2,800 of JALWEA010000401.1, forward strand.
TTGAAACAGAATAATGTGCATTCGGTATTTGCCGATTCGGTGGTGGAGTTTACAATTGGGAACCCGAGCGCTTTGTTGTTAAGCGTTAATTCGAAGAAATACGATTCATTGGCCAAACCAGGTCAGGTTATCACTTACATGAAAGTAACTTCGAAAGGCATCACGGCGCTTAAGGCGGTTTTCCCAAAGAAACGAAAGGTGGTAAAAAATGACAGCACGTCGATACATTAGCCTGATCTTTATCCTTTCGCTGGCGATTACTTCCTGCCAATTTTTTCATCCGCACCCAAAGTTAAAATCGCAAAAAATAGTGCGGGACGGCCGGGAAATGTTGTACGGCAAAATAACGCCCGAGCAGCTTTATTTTGATTATCCCTCCTGGAAAAAGGGAGAAGAAAGCTACCAACCGCAAAAGGATTTTATTAACAAACTTAAAAAAATCAAACAAAAAACCACGGTGAAAATTTTCATGGCAACCTGGTGCCCGGATAGTAAACGGGAAGTGCCGCATTTCTTTAAAATCGTTAAAGAAGCTCATCTCGGCCCGATTCTTAAAATCGAAATGTGGGCGGTAGACCGCAAGAAAAATTCACCGAACGATATTGCCAAATCGTACAAAATTCAATACGTACCCACCTTTATTTTCTTGCGCAACGGTAAAGAAATCGGGCGAATTGTTGAAAGTCCCGAGTCCGAATATCTTGAAAAAGACATCTATTTGATACTAAGCGGGAAATCCAAATGAAGCGTAATTTCTTAATTTTTCTCGTTACTCTGTTTCTCATTGGCAACCAAAACACTCTTTTTGCTCAATGGTTCAGTCCGGTAAAAGCCAAACATGCCATGGTGGTTACAGCTGATTCTTTGGCCAGCAAAACGGGAGTGGCAATTCTTAAAAAGGGCGGCAATGCCGTAGATGCCGCAGTGGCTGTTGCCTTTACTCTTGCCGTTACTTATCCCAATGCGGGCAATATCGGCGGCGGCGGTTTCATGTTAATCCGTACTCCGGACAATAAAGTTTTTGCGCTCGACTATCGCGAAAAAGCGCCGCTCAAAGCCGATCGAAACATGTATTTGGATGAAAACGGAAATGTCATTCCCGAAGCCAGTTTGATCGGATACAAAGCATGCGGGGTACCTGGCACGGTTTACGGATTGTGGGAAGCACATAAACGATTCGGGAAACTGAAATGGAAGGAATTGCTGCAGCCCGCCATTCGTTTTGCCGAACAAGGCTTCAAAATTAATGCTCTTCAAGCAGTCATGTTTAAGCATCATGCCAAAGAATTAATGCAATTTCCCGAGACGGCGCGTATTTTTTATCCTGACGGTCACCCTTTGCGTGAGGGCGAGCGCTTAATCCAAAAAGATTTAGCCGCCACTTTGAAGCGCATTCAAAAATACGGAATGAAAGAATTTTATCAGGGGCAAACGGCCAGGCGAATTGCCGAAGATATGCAACGTCACGGCGGCCTGATTTCCTTAAAAGATCTCAAAAAATATCGGGCGGTTTGGCGTCAGCCGATTAAAATCGATTATCGAAATTACACGGTCTTTTCCATGCCCTTGCCGAGTTCGGGCGGAATTTTATTAGCCGAAATCCTGAATACGCTTTCCTTTTTTGAACCGACTGAATTGGGACACAACAGCGCAAAATACATCCAATTGCTGACGGAAATCGAGCGGCAAGCCTATCGCGACCGTGCACAGTATTTGGGCGATCCGGATTTTGTCAACGCGCCGGTAAAACGCCTTACCTCAAAAGTGTATGCGGATTCCATTCGTTGCCATTTAAGTCTGTTAAAAGCGGGCTCTTCCAGGGCTGATTCCATTGCCCAAATTAAAGAGGGTAATCAAACAACGCATTTTTCCGTTTGCGATGAAAACGGTTGGGCGGTTTCCAATACGTACACGTTAAACAGCAGCTACGGCTCCGGGGTGGTGATTAAGGGAACCGGCATTTTAATGAACAACGAAATGGATGATTTCAGCATAAAACCTGGGCAGCCCAATCAATTCGGCCTTGTCGGCAACGAAGCCAATGCCATTGCTCCGGAAAAACGCATGCTAAGTTCCATGTCGCCAACCATTGTTTTAAAAGGCGATTCGCTGTTTATGGTTGTCGGCTCACCGGGCGGTTCCACCATTATTACTTCCGTTCTGCAAACGATTTTAAATGCCGTGGATTTTCAAATGAATATTCGAAGGGCCATCGAAGCGCCGCGCTTTCATCATCAATGGTTGCCGGACGAAATAAAGATGGAACAATTCGGCTTTAATATGGATACAATAAACAATTTGAAAAATTTGGGTTATCGGGTTAAGTTTGTACATCGTCTGGGCTTTGTTCAGGGGATTATGTTGAAACGACAGATGATTTACGGATGGGGCGACCCGCGCGGTACCGGAACGGCCCTTGGGTTCTAATAAAGGAGAGAATATGGCAAAACATAAAGAAACGGTTAAAAAAAATGCGCATACGCCAAAGAAAAAACATCAGGATGAAGAACCGGAATATCCCGAAAAAGTGGAAAAACTTTTTAAACTGATTTTACGTGTTCTAAGCTGGACGGTGGGAATTGCTTTCGTTTTGATCATTGTTTTACCGGAATTCAATTCGCCCGTCCTGGATAAAATTACGCGCGTTATTTATTTGATTGGCATTAGCAGTTTATTGATTTTTATTGTCATTGAATTCTTTGCTTCCAATGTGAAAAATCTAATCAATAGGTTCGTACATGTCTAAATTACAAGCACGTATCCTGATTATCGATGATGACCGGGATATTTTAGACACCTTGCAAACACTTTTGGAGCAGGAAGGTTACGAAGTTGTAACGTGTACGAACGGCCATGAAGCACGCGAGCAAATCAACAAACTCTCTTTTTCAACCATTCTTCTCGATATTTACCTGCCGGATTTCGACGGACTCGATTTTATTCATCAGGTTCAAGGGCAAGGCGTTAAAGCGCCGGTCGTTGTTATTACCGGTAGCTCTGAAATTGAGATGGCGCAGAAAGCCATTAAGATCGGTGTGTTCGATTATTTGATTAAACCGATTAAAAACCGCCAGTTGGTACAGGTCGTGCGCAATGCGGTCATGCACAATTTACTGCGCGAAGAACGCGAAAATTTGGAGAAACAAAAACGTTTGTATCAGGAGCAACTGGAAAAAATGGTTGCTCAAAAAACTCTTGAATTGGAAGAGTCCGAATTCAAATACAAAAGCCTGGTTGAGCAATCGTTGATTGGTGTTTTTGTTATTCAGGACGGCCGCTTCCAATATCTAAACAATAAAGCTTACCAAATTTTCGGGCTTGAGCCCGTTACCGCCTTGAACCAAAAAGGTTTGCTGGATTATGTGCAGGAAGATGAACGCAATGAACTGGAGACCAAATTACGTGATTGCATTGAAGGGAGAATCCCTAACCTGCAAACACAAATTCATGCGATGACCAACGATGCTGATCAAAAAATTCTGCAACTTTGGATAGCCCGCATTCAATATCAGAAAAATCCCGCTCTGGAAGGGATTGTGATCGATGTGACGGATCAGGTGGAATCGCAAAAGCGCGAACAATTTTTGGAACTGCAATTGATGAGCGCTCATAAAATGGCAGCCATCGGGAATTTGGCCGCCGGCATTGCGCATAATTTGAATAATCCCATTGCGGTTATTCAGGCTAATGCCGAGTTGTTGCGCTTTAAAAATCCGGATGCCAAGGAACCGCAACGCATCCTGGAACAAACCCAGCGCATGATCGAGTTAATTAATACCATTGTAATGAAGGGACGCAGAGAACAGCAACAACTACAGGAAAGCATCGATTTAAATCAGTTAATTCGCAAAGAAATAGACTTTCTTAATGCTAATCTGTTTTTTAAACATAAAGTTGAAAAGGTGCTGCAGCTAAAAGACGGCTTACCTCAAATTAAGGGACAATACAGCGATTTTTCGCAAAGCTTGAATAATATTGTTGATAATGCCATTCAGGCCATGTATGATACGCCCGAAAAGCGCTTAACCATTACGACGGATTTTGACGATCAGGAAATTATATTGAAAATAAGCGATACTGGTTGCGGTATTGAACCTAAAAATTTAGCTAAAATTTTTAATCCCTTTTTCACCACCAAACAACCGCCGACGGAGAAGAATAAAAAGGACAATAAACCGACCGGCTCCGGCTTGGGGCTTTCGATGGTAAAAATGCTATTGGAACCCTACGGCGTTCATTTTGATGTGCAATCAACCCTTGGACAGGGTACCGTTTTTACGATTAGGATTCCTTACAAACGGTAAGGTTCATTTTGCTTAATGCTTTGTTTTTTCTTAAATTTAAAACTTAATTATTGAATGATCGAACGGGACTGTTGTCCTAACAAATGTGAAGAAGTCGGTTTCATTTATATGACCGTGAATGTAAAATAGGTAGATAGATTGATTCGTTTTAAACCGGAACGATTGCAAGAAATTTTTTCGTCGTTTCAGGGCCAAAAGATTATTGTAGTCGGCGATTTGATGCTGGATGAATATTTGAGAGGCAAGGTCAACCGGCTTTCGCCCGAGGCTCCCGTACCCATTATTGAAATTGAACGGGAAACTCATCATTTCGGCGGCGCCGCCAATGTTTCCTTTAATTTAAAAACCTTAGGATGCCAGCCTGTTACCATCGGTTTGATCGGAGATGATCGGGCGGGAAAAATTTTAAAAAATTTGCTTGAAGAAAACGGAATGTCAACCGAGGGTATTGTAACCCATCCCGAATTACCCACCATCGTAAAAACACGAATTATCGGGGACAATCAACACATTGCCCGTGTTGATCGGGAAAAAATCCGTTATGAAGATTCTGAAATTGCCGCTAAATTAATGGAGCGCTTCGATGCGTTAATTGATCGGGCCGAGGCCGTTATTTTGGAAGATTACAATAAAGGCGTTCTTTCCGTTGATTTAATCCGCCATGTTGTGCAACAAGCCAATCGGCAGAACAAAATCATTACCGTGGATCCTAAATTTTACAATTTTTTGGAATTCAAGAATGTAACGGTTTTTAAACCGAATTTACGAGAAACCGCGCATGCTTTGGCCCGTCCCATTGAAACGGATGATGATGTGCGCCTGGCAGGCCTGGAATTGCGCGAAAAATTACAGGCAAAATCGGTATTGATTACACGCGGTAGCCGCGGCATGTCTTTAATCGAAGATAACGGCGATGTTAACCATATCCCAACGCGTACTCGTAAAGTCGCTGACGTATCCGGTGCGGGCGATACGGTAATCAGTACCTTAACGGCCGCTTTAACCGGGGGCGCCTCGTTAAAGGAAGCGGCCACCATTGCCAATTTTGCCGCCGGGTTGGTTTGTGAAGAAGTGGGCATTGTTCCGGTAGAAAAGGATCGATTGTTACGCGTAATCCAGGAAAACGGTTTGAAAAGCCATGCATGATATTATTGAATTTGAACAGGTAGAGGCGTTTATTCGGAAGTTACGAAAAACTTTGCCGCAAAACGCCAAAATTGCTTTCACCAACGGTTGTTTTGATATTCTGCATGTGGGACATGTGCGTTATTTGGAGCAGGCCGCATCAAAGGCGGATCGACTGATTGTCGGGCTGAACTCGGATGATTCGGTGCGCCGTTTGAAAGGCGCCAATCGGCCGTATGTTTCCCAGGAAGACAGGGCTTATATTCTGTCGCGATTGGAAATGGTGGATGCGGTTTGCATTTTTGAACAGGATACGCCGTTGGAACTGATCGAAAAGATTAAGCCCGATTTCCTAATCAAAGGCGGAGACTATCAACTGGATGAAATTGTAGGACGTGATTTCGTGGAATCGTATGGTGGGCAGGTTTTAACCATTCCTCTCATTGAGGGGCGCTCCACCACGAATATTATTAAAAGAATCAAGGAATCCTAAAAAACAGGAAGTTTGCATGAAACGACTGCTAAAAATAGCACTCATTGCCGGAAGCATTGGCTTACTTGCTTCTTGCCAATTTAATCAGATTCGTCGGGCGCATTATTCGCAAGTGCGTCCTTTGCCTCAATCACTCCCGGATAGCTTATGGGCTTCGGAAAATTTGGTCAATCGAATGGATTCTTTGAAAAGTTACTACCGGGATGCGCAACGTAAGCTGAGCGAGCAGGATACCATGGGCGCTCAGATTTATTTTGATCAGGCGTATGAGCAGTTGTCCGAACTTAGCGATGAAGATCGGAATACGCTTACCTACTGGACGGAATACGATACTTTGATCCGCAACATGGATCAGCAATACCAGCAACTTTATCCGGCAAACCAGGCAGAGCAGGAAGCGGAAGAGGTTCGCGAAGACATTGCCAAATTCGAGGAATTAAGTTTTCCGGATTCGGTTTTGTACGGAGAGGGTACCGTTATTGACAGCAGCGGGCCGATTCCAATTACCATCAATAATAAAGTACGATTAGCTATTAAGTATTTTCAGACCAAAGGGCGCCGTATTTTTACCAAGTGGTTAAAACGCAGCGGACGTTACGAAACGCTCATCAAGCCCATTTTAAAAGAAGAGGGTGTGCCCGAGGATTTGTTTTATCTCGC
>JALWEA010000402.1 GCA_027039465.1 Calditrichia bacterium
TCAAAACAAAATCCGCTCCGGCGGCGTTAACAATCGCGGAACGGCTCATGATGTAATCGTAGGGAACGTCGCTGTAAGCAAAAACCACCTGATCCACATCGTACTTTTTAATCAATTCGGGTAATTCGCTTTCGGAATAGATCATTATACCGTCCGGATACAATTTTCCGGCCAACTCCGCAGGATACTTGCGTCCGTCAATATCCGGAATTTGCGTAGCTGTGAATGCGACGACTTCAAATTCTTCATTGTCTCTGAAATACACGTTGAAATTATGAAAATCACGACCCGCTGCGCCCATGATGATGACACGTTTGCGTTGCATAAAACCTCCTGTTTATTTAAAGAATGTTTGTTTGGCATAAGATAATGCATTTTTATGCATTATTTTGCTATCTTATTATATTTTAATTACTTACTTCAGCAATAAAATATAGGGGGTTCGGGCAATAAAAGCAATGGCGGGAAAATATTTTTTTAGACGGCATAACTTCTTTGAAATCAATATGTTATTCGCGGTAGTTTTATATATTCAACGCGTTTAATAATTATTCACAAAGATTGATAAGCGCTTGTAATTATTGGAATTAATCGATAAAATGTAAATAATAAGAAAAGATGTATTCATATTCAAAGGGCTTTGGGAGTTTTTATTGTACCGCTTCAAATATCGCGGTAATCCACATGATCAACAATGGCCATGATAAGGGTACGAATGGGTGCTAATTCCAAATCAAAAACCTCTTTAGCCACGCCAGGAGCGCCGCCGCAAACCACTATGTCGCCGATGCCCGCGCCAACATAATCCACGGCAATCCACTCGTTGTCCGTACCTTTCTCGCGACCGTCGGGATAAACCGGTTTGACGACAAACAATCGCTTCCCGTGATAGGCCGGATGTTTCTCCGTTGCTACAACTTTCTTTTTCACGCGGGCTAAAAACATGGCTGCTCTGTTTTTTGTTAAATGGTTGAATGGTTAATTGGTTAAATTGTTATTTGTTAAGGGTTAAGAGTTATGAGTTAATTGTATTAACAAGTGTTCTTTCGATACGTTTATTACGCGACAAGCCGTTGATTTGGTTTGCATCCGGTTCCCGAGTAAGGCCGCCGAATTTGTAAAAGCGAATGCGCCGCTCCCTGCCCGAACAAAGATTTACGAATAACGAATACACGGATACACGAATATACGAATAACGTTTAACCCTATCACCATTCAACGTTTGCCTCTTATTCCTTAGCAATTACGCAATATCATCCACCAACTCCACCACACTGGCATTGACCGGTGCAAAACCGGTATCAAAAGCCTGCGCGGCATCGGTATTGGTAACGAACACAATGCGGTCTCCGGGCGCGGCAATATTTTTCGGATCGGCAACCACCAACGGTTGACCGCTGTCTTGTCCGTTTTCAAGAATCGGCTGAACCACGTACAAACGGCACCCGTGAATTTGCGGCACCTTTTTAGTCGCCCAAACCACGCCGATCACTTTGCCCAATTTCATACTTCGGAAGTTCCTTTTTTTGCGCTTTTCGCGGGATCGGTAATTTGTACTTCGTCAATAATGGCCATGATTACCGCATCAATGGGCGCATTCTTGGTTAATTCCGTCATACGTGCCGATGATCCGTAGGAAATGAGCACAAAGTTGCCTTCACCGGCCTGAACCGCATCAACCGCTACGTGGTAAGAATTTAACGGTTTGCCCGTATGATCCACTTCTTTGCAAAGTAAAAGTTTTTTGCCTTCCAGATTCGGATCTTTGGAAGTGGAAACGACGGTACCGATCACTTTTGCAAAAATCATAAGAACCTTCCACCGGGAAAATATATTGTTTAACGATTATCGCTTTTTTGGTAAAGAATTTTGGAACCGCTGCTCACGGTATCCACAATACCGACAACGGCGTTATCGGTGCAAACACCCTGGGTCATGGCTGTCATGCGTGCGGAAGACGAAGAACACAAAAGAACCACATCACCCACACCCGCTTGAACCGTATCCACACAAGCGGCCGTTTTACCGGTTTCTTGCAAATGTTCGTCCAGGTAGCGGGCGACTAAAATTTTAAGCCCCTGCACTTTTCCTTCTTTACGTGTGGAAACAACCTGTCCGATAATTTTTCCGAGTTGCATCTTTCATTACCTTTTATTACTTGGGATTAAAATACACACAATTTTAATAATTCGCAATGAGGAAAGCGTAGAGGGCTAAGAGTTAAGGGTGGAAGGGTTAAGCGAAAGCCGTTATTCGTATATCCGTGTATTCGTTAATCGTGAATCATTGTTTTCAGAAGCCAGTGGCCCATTACCCCTCAATAAATTCCTATTCTTGGGACACCCGGGAACCGGACTCGAACAAAAGCGATCGGTTCTCTGATAGTCCTGATACCTGTACCGGTATTTGGTTCAGAAAATTCTTACAAATAAAATAGTAGATTCTTAGTCTCTAAATCCGAGAGTCTATCTCTAACATTTTTAGTTGTTGTTTTTATTTCTTAACCCATCCCCTAACCCCTTCCCTGATACCTCAGGGAAGGGGAATTAAGGTGAAAAATGTTTTTTCAAATTTCAAATATTTTTGGTTAGGAATTACTTTGACTAATTTTAACTCAATTGACTGGAAACAGCTTGAAGCCGTTTAGCTGTTAGCCCCAGCGTTTACGCTGGGGATAAAAATACGCTACAATTTTTTTACGCCCTTTAGGGCGTTATTTATGATCATATTTAAATCTTTTAAAGAATGTAAACATCCTGTGATTCCCTAATATTTTTTCTTAAAACCCAAGCCTAAAGACCGGGGCTAACAACGGACGGTAAAAAGTTGCCGCATCCGTCCCTGGGGAACCGAAAGCGATCGGTTGCAAAAAAAATCAATACCGGAAGCCCAAACTGAACGAGTAACTGAACAAGAAGCGAAAGGCAAAATGCTTTTCTCCGGGTGCCGGATTGGTAAGGTACAAGGGAAAAATCAATCGGGTTTTAAACAACGAAAGTTTTGCGCCGAACTCGGCAAATGGCTTTTGGGTAATCATATCCAGATTACTCGTTCCCAACAATGCCACGCTTCCGTACAACGTAGGTAAGAAGCGCCAAACATCCAAATCCAGATGCAAAGCGGCTCCGCTTTTACCGTTAAAAAACCGCCCGTCCGCTTGATTGTAACTGTACATATTCATGCCGCGACCAAAAACAAAACGGCGATTGGGCGCCAGTCTTCCCCGTCGGGCAAAAGCAAAGGATAAGTGTCTCGCATCCACATCACCGGCGGCAAAAATCGATTCCTGTAAAGGAATATTGTTGCCCATTACCGATCCGGCATACGCCTGGAGTGAAATGCGCGTTTGTCGGCTAAAACGATGCGATAATCCCGCCTGCGACTCAATCTTCCAAAAATCAACTTCAGAGCCCGAAATGCCTATCCCTTTATGAATACTAAAGGAAACATTCATTTGGCTCAGCATGGTTCGTTTTTCCCATTGCGCCGTGGCTGTCAGGGCGGTGTATTTCGCTTTTTGGAACATGGATGATTCATAATAAGCGGGATCGTACAAATCCAAGGCATCCGCGCGGACGGTCAACGATTTCGAAATACAATCATTATCGGGATGCAGAAAATGGTTGGACACGCTCAACGAGATGCGTTTCATGCCGTCCGTATTCATTACCTCGGCTTTGGCATCGGCATAATTGGCAAAAGACGGATGAAATCGATTACTTAAAAAAAGTGAATACCCCACTTTTTTGCTCTGCGTGGCAAAGTAAGCGTGTCCGCCCCAAAACCATTGTTGGAAAACGGGATTGCCTCCCCAGAAAACGGTTCCCACCCGATGCCGATCCACGAACGGTTCGTACCAATAATAAGGCAAAATATTGATTTCATAATGTTCGAAATCGGGAATTTGCGGGATGAGCAGGTGAACCTTAAAAGGTGGCAAAGTGGATCGGTTGTTCAGATAACTGGTCTCAAAGATTTTGTGTTTGGGATTGACTTCCGCAAATTTTACTTTTCCCTTATGTTCAAAGATGACCGGTTTATTAGGATCGGCATTCCAGCGTTTTAACAGAGTATCTCCCGTTGCGGTAACCAAAGCGACATTTGCTGGCATGTCTTTCATGGTACCTTTATTCCGCACGAAAACAGCGGTTTCCATTTTGCCGTTATGGGATTCGGAATGTGTACGATCGATTACAAAATCGCAATACTTGGTCGACCTGTACCAGTCTTTGAAAAACCATGACAAATCTTTTTGCGCCACATCAGACATGACGGCAAAGAAATCTTCAACGGTGGGATGCTTGCCGTTCCAGCGCCTGTAATATTCATGCATGCCCTGCCAAAAAACTTTGGGTGTTAAATAGTTCTCCAGCGCCAGCAGCATCAGGGCGCCTTTGTGGTAATTGATTGCACCGTAATTACTCGGCGAATAGGCCTCGGCGCGTAAATCCAAAGGTTGATCGTCCCGCATGCTCAACTTGCTGCCGTAGCTCATGTTCATGACCTGCCATTCGCCGATATCATTGAGAATGTGGTGCCCGGCAAACCATTGGCTGAAGTCCGTCAGATTGTACTTGCCGTAATAGTACTCCATATATTTCATTTCCAAAAAACTGTTCATACCTTCGTCCAAAAAGGTCGAGCGTCGCTCATCCGAGCCCAACATGCCCATAAACCAGTTGTGACCGATTTCGTGCATGACGACCATTTCAAGCAGATGGGTTCCCGGCGTTGCCGGAGAAGAAATAATGGTAATCATCGGATATTCCATGCCGCCGCCCGCTTTTAATGCGCCCTGCACAACCGAGGCCTTGGGATACTGGAAAGGGCCGACATGTTTGCTGTAAAAAGCCACGGTTCGCTTTGCATATTCCGGAACCCGTCGCCAGGCGTAGGCCATCCGCGGTTGTACCAGCACATTGGTCAGCACGCCGTGATTGTGCACCTTGCGCAAGACCATGTAATCATAACCGGCAAACCAGGCAAAATTGTGCACATTTTCCGCGTGGAAATGCACGGTTTTCATCTTTTTTAAGTTGAGATTTTTTTGTTTGGAAGCCATCCAGCGCCGGATGAAGGCTTTGCGCTCGTGCCTGTTTAAGGTTAGAAAATAGGCCGTTGTGTCGGCTATCCGCTTCATGAAAGCTTTTTCCCGCGGCGAATTAATGAGCATGCCGGTTGCGTCAATCACAAACGATTCCGGCAAGGTGATCGAAACGTCAAATGTGCCGTACTCGCCGTAAAATTCACCCTGATTCAAATAGGAATCCGGATGCCAGCCGAATCGATCGTAAACCACGACTTTTGGGTACCATTGGGTGGCGGCAAAATGGTATTTACCCCAATGTCCCATGCGCGAAAAGACAATGGGAAATTTGCCCTGGAATTTCAAATTAAGCGTAACGGAATCGCCCGGAGCCAAAGGTTCGGGCAAAAGAATTTTAACTTCGTCAATGGCTTCACCGTTGTAAGTAAAGGTTAAAGGTTGATTGTGCGCTTCCACCGATTGCAAATCCAAATAACCGCGATCTTTTTTCTTAGAAAAATAGAAATAGGAATTACAGAACCGTTTTTCCTGTCGGGCAAAGGGTGTGTTGTTATTGCGGTAAGCGTTGGGGTACAAATGAAACCAAATAAACGTAAGGGTATCCGGCGAATGATTAACATAAACCACCTGCTCATGACCGGAATAGGTATTGTTCTCCGCGTGCAGCGTTACATCGATTTTGTAATGAACTTCCTGTTGAAAATAGGGTTTGGCCCATAAAGCGTTTACGATGATCAAAGCAAACAAGACCGTAAAAAACGATTTCATATTTCCTCCGTTGGTAAACTGAATTCTTCCAAATATACGAAATATTTGCGGAAAGTTGCAGACAAGAAAAGAAGGGAAATTATGACAAAAGACAAATGACAAAAGAAAAAGGAAAAAGGAAAAAAGATGAGAAGGATTGTAAAAGGAAGGCCTATTTATTAAGGTTTTTAATGGAATTCAAGAAACCGGTAAAAAAACGGTTAAATTAGTAAATTTGGTGTTTCTCAAGAAAATAATTTTAATTACCAAAAAGAACAAGACGTAATGCATTTCCCTGAAACTTATTCTTCACAAATTTCCGAAATCTTCCCGATCAACATTTCCATGGCTTTTACTTCGTCAAAATTGATTAAGTAGCGACGCAATTTCTGACTTTTGCGCAAGGTCTCTTCATCCAAAATCAAATGTTCTTTGCGCGTGCCCGATTCTTTTAAATTAATCGCCGGAAAGACGCGATGGTCGGCGCATTTGCGCGAGAGTACCAATTCCATGTTGCCGGTACCCTTGAATTCCTGAAAAATAATATCGTCCATTCGGCTGCCGGTATTGACCAATATAGTGGCAAGCACGGTTAACGAACCGCCTTCTTCCAATTTTCTTCCGGCGCCGAAAAATTGTCTGGGAATCTCCAAAGCCCGTACGTCCAGTCCGCCGCTCATGGTGCGCCCGTACGTATTGGATTCCTTATTAAAAGCGCGACTCATGCGGGTTAGCGAATCGATGAGTACCAATACATCTTTGCCCATTTCCGCTTTGCGGATGGCGTGGTTCATGGTTAAACGGGCAATACGCAGATGATTCTCCACGCTTTGATCCGAAGAGGAAAAGAAAACCCGAACACCGGTCGTACGTTGAAAGTCGGTTACTTCTTCCGGTCGCTCGTCAACCAAAAGCACCATCACTTCCACTTCGGGATGATTTTTTTGCACGGCCATGGCGATGTGTTTGAGAATGGTGGTTTTACCGGCTTTGGGCGGCGAAATAATCAGCCCGCGCGTTCCTTTGGCAATGGGCACAAACAGATCAATAATACAGCCGGTGGCATCGCGTTGACTTTCGCGCGTTTTAAGCTGCTCGAACGGATCGATGGAAGTCAGGGACTTGATGTCCGGAATTTTGGCGAATTCTTCCGGCGGCAAACCGTTTACGGTAAGGATTTTTTGAATGGGATTGTTGCGCACGCGACCTTTGGCCTTTTGCGTAACCGCTTCGATTTCCACTCCTTCGCGTAGTCGGTAATTTCGAATGAGATTGGGGGGCACAAAGGCGTCCTGCGCAGAAGGTAAAAAGTTGTTGGCCGGATTGCGCGTAAAACCGTGTTTTTGTGGCGTAATTTCCAAAATACCGCGAACCGTGGTCGCTTCTTCCATGTTGGTAATTCCTGAATTTTTTTGATGAAATGTTCGGTTTGTTTGTTAATGAACAAATTTAAATAAGTTTTGCGATTAAAAAAAGACGTCGCATAAAATTTTTTGAATCGCAAATGAAAGGTCGGGTAGAATCGAATCAAACTTAACCTTAAATTGCGTCCGATCCGTTTGTCAATTTAAGGAAAAACAATGCTGCCGCATTTGCCAAAAGAATGGGAAGATTTTCTTACTCCGTATTTTGATTTGCCGTCATTTTACGACCAATTGCAAAATTTTCTTGATGCGTTCGAAACAATCATTCCCGACCGGAAACATATTTTTCATGTCTTCGAAAAAATTCCACCTGCCAAGGTGTGCTGTGTTTTGTACGGAGAAGATCCGTATCCACGCTCAAGTTCGGCCAACGGTATTGCTTTTTGGGATGCGCAAATCACCGACTGGAACGATCGTACCGTGGGCAATTCCATGAAAAACATTCTAAAAGCATTGCTCGTTGCGCACGGTTTGGCAACCTACAAAACGCCTATCAGTCAATGCAGGGAAATAGCCGTGCAGCACGGCATCAAAGGCCCGGGCGATCTGTTTCGCCACTGGCTGGTGCACGGTGTTTTATTGATTAATGTTGCGCTCACTTTTAGTACTTTTAAAGATAAAAAACGTCATTTCGAATTTTGGCGTCCGTTTCATCGGGCTTTAATTCAGGCTCTGAATCATCGACGACCCAGTCCTTTTTACATTTTGTGGGGCAAAAAAGCGCAACAATGGCAAGCGCTCATCAAAGAAAACATTGACGACCCTTCGAAAATTTTAACTTACGGCCATCCCACGTTTATTCACCAATTTCTAAAACCGGATCAACCCGAATATTCTCCATTCAAAGAAATCGAACAAAAAACCGGCTTTTCGTGGTTGTAAGGAAATAAATGGGTTAAGGGTTAAAGGTTAAGGGTTAAGAGTGTAAGGGTGTAAGAGTTAAGGAGAATCGTTATCCGTTATTCGTATATTCGTTAATCGTAAAGGGCTGTCATTGCGATCCCGACGAAGTCGGGAGAAGCAATCCCTTCCAAACCAGCAACGGACATAAGGGATTCTTCGTTCCGTCACAATCGCTCGGAAAACGGCCATAATCTTGCGCCTCAGCGGGCACAAAATCACTTCAATTCAACAATTCACCAAATGCCGCTGCAAACGTGGCACCCTTCCATGTTGAAAATCCCGAGCATCGGGACGATTCGCAGGGAAGGGAGGGGATGGGTCGCAAAACGGAATTCGCAAACCACTTCAATCGACCGAACAAAGAGTTTGCTCGCCGTTTCACTCCAACAATTACCACATAGCGGCACGTCCGTCCCTTGATACAAATTCTGACTTTGATCTTTGGTCGGTCGATGTAAGGGCGAAGCATTTCCGACAAGACACTACAAACTCAAAAAATTTATCGTTGTGCAACCCAGAACACCGATTATTCCTTTATTTGTTAGGGAAATGCTTCGCCCCTACAAATCCATCACAATCACTCGGTAACCATCCGCGATCTTTCGCATCATTGGGTACAAAATCACTTCAATTTTACAATTCACCAAATCCCCGCTCCTAAAGTGGCACCCTTCCTTACGATTCGTAGGGAAGGGAGGGGGGATGGGTTTAAAAAGCCCTACCCTCTCTCCTCCAAATCCTTCACCAATCCCGCGTACTTGCGCTCAATCTTAAATCCGAATCTGTAGAAATATTCCGGCCGGAAAAACCCGGTGGTCACATAACGAAACTTCCCGTCCTGCATGCGGCTGAAAAATTCACGCATCAACCCTTCGCTGATCCCTTTGCGGCGATATTTACCGGTTACCACGATTTTTTCGATGTGCACCGTGCGCTCATCTAAAATGCGGTAAAACAAGCCGCCGATGACAAAACCGCGTTCCGATACGGCAATCAAATAACGATGCTCCGGTTTAAAGACCACCGGCAAATTGGCTTCCAAAAATATTTTGTGCAAGCGGGAAATCTCCTTGGGAGAAATGGGCTTGCGCACGTGATAATGCGCGCCGTCGTAATCTTCCAAAGTGACCACCACATCGTTTTGCTGAATGCCGCTGCCGTGCGCGCTCAACCAACCGGCCGAAGCTTCCGGCTGCAAATGCGGGTAACTCAAACGGCTGAGAAAAAATTCTTCCCGCTCCGAAAGCTTGAACTTGTTACGTACTTCCGAAAAAAGTTTCAAGCGATCCTCGTACGTCAAATTGTTTTGCCGAACCAAACGCAGAATCTCCGTCAGTTTTTGCCGGACTTCGAGTTGCGAATCGCTAAAAATCGTATCCAGAAAATAGCGGATGCGCGTACCAGGATAACGATTTTCCAACTCCGTCAGCCGGTAGGTTTCGTAAAGCTCATTCAGGGTAAACAACTGCGCCGAAAAATCCGCGCCTGCATTCAGTTCCGACCAGCGCTTAAAACGTTTTTCGGCAAAATACAAATTCTTGGGCGTAAAACCCTTTTCATCGATTTCCCGCAAATATTTCTGCAAATAATCCTGTAAATGAAAATGTTTCTCCCGCTTCCGCAGCTCAATCAACAGTTCTTGCAAACGCGCTGTGCCCTTTTCCTCGCCGAGCGCATCCAAAATTCCGTTAAAAATAAAAAACCACTTATCCGAATGCTTGATAAACGGGTAGGCATGCTCCAAAGGCTTGACAAACTGCGCCATGAAATTCAGAATCAACGAAGACAACCCTCTGGATTTCTTGCGCTTGCGAATGGAAAAAATGCGCACGCCGCTTAAATAATCATGAGGAGGGATCATAATATTGTCCGGCGAAATATCACTGATTTCCAACCGATAGCCGGTGCGCCGCCAAAAGCTGACGTAGGCCGAAATTCCCGTCCAAATGAACATGGGCCACAGGTAATGCAGCCTCTGACGCGTTTCCTCCGTATCGCGGCGCATCATTTTGCCGAAGTAGCGCCGCAGCGAGTCGCCAGGAATGTATTCTTCCGTCCACAAATTGAATTCTTTCCAAAAACCGCCGAACTCCTCCACCAGCTTCATGCCCCCTGCCGGTGCGCAGGCATGGATCAGCCAATCCATTTCTTCTTTCAGCAAACGCGTGGCCTTGTTGCGCTCCAGATTGATCACAAAATCGAATCCGCCCTGAAAACGGGTTTGCACCGAAACGCGGTAAACGGTGTGATCCGCCTCCTGATGCAACTGACTGATCCACACGCCGCCCGGCGGAATATCGTACAGCCCCACCAACAGTCCGCCGCCCAACAAAAACAAGGCTTCCCGAATAATCGGTTTGGATGACAAAGCATTCAACAGAAAGGCGCGATCCCGCTCGGAAATGGCTTCATCGAAAATCATCACGTCCTGCCAACGGTATTCCTTGCCCGTTTCCATGTCAATGGAAATTTGCTGGTTCTGGCCGATCCATTTACGGAATCCGGCCAGTAATTTACGCCGCGATTTAGCCGCGCTGCGCGCCAACGCTTTGCAGTCCTTGCGCAATTGATATCGAACCAACCATTGCCGCACCTCTTTGTAATGGCTGGGATGTTCAATACCGATTTGAGCCAAAAGATCGAACAATACCGGCACCACCGTTTCCTTTTCGGCCGCCTCCGTCGTAAGCCCGGCAATGCGCCCACGAATCAGCTCAAACACGGCTTTTAAAACTTCCGCATCCCCGGCCAGCTCTCGGGCAATTTCGGCAATGATTTCACTATTCAGAAAGTCATCCTCGGCCTGCAAAAAGCGTTCGAAAAATTCCTTAAAAGCCGCGCCTTTGAACACCTGCAATCCCAAACGGAATTGTTGTCGCAAATTGTAAATGCCCGTACTGAAAGCCGGATTGCGGATGATTTCTTTGACCAAATTGCGGAACGGTTGGCGGGAATCGCTCAAAAACAGTTTGAAATAATCCACCGCAAGATCGGCAAAACGAGGTTCGTTGCTTTGTAAAAGCAGCAATCCCAGATGCAATCCTTTTAGCGTTAGCTCCTTTTGCCCGATCATTTGCCGCACTTCATCCGCCGTTTCCACGGAAACGGGAATCGCCGCCACGCTGCCCGTAAAATGCACATTCGCATCCGGTTGATCGAGCCGGTACCATTGGAACACCTGTTCGGCGCTAAAATCGATCAACTCCTGATTGCCCAGCCAGTACAACGGATTGGAAAGCAAAACCTGCAAATCAATGACCGACGTTTTAAAGGCGTAACGGTAACGCCCGATGCGCACCAGCTTTTCGGCCTCGTAAGTCATCGGCAAGGTCAGATGCTCTTTTTCAATAATCAGTCCCTGCTCCGAAATGCGCACATCCTGCGTTAAATAGCCCCGTTCGCGCAAAAACCAATTGGGCAGACGAACCGTCATTTGGTGCCATGGAAATTCCACAAAGCTGCGCTTGTACATGCTCTCGATTAAATCCGAAAAATTCTTTTCGATCACCTTACGTTTGTAGGTTCCTTTTGGCGTCAGCTCGCCGAACTCCGCCGAAAAAGGCCGATCCGTAATGCGGAAATCCACGATGCGTTCAAAAGGCGCCAAAAAATTGTTCACCGTAACCACCACCGAAGTAAACAAATCGTGCAGTTCCAGGCGGTTCATTTTTTTCAAAGGATTGTTTTCGCCTTCGAAATCGGGATAAAGCAAAACCGTGTTAAACGGACGGTTGTCGCCGATTAAAAAAGCCTGCTTGACGTAATCGAAATCGTAAAAGAATTTTTCGATGCGCTGCGGTGCAATGGTTTCGCCGCGGATGTTTTTGTAAATCTCTTTCTTGCGGTCAATAATCTCCAAATAACCGTTGTCCAGATAGCGCATGATGTCCCCGGTGGGCAGCCAACCGTCTTTGGTAAAGGCGCTCTCTTTTTGCCCGAAGTAACCTGTCATCACGTACGGCCCCCGGATGAGCAGCTCGCCGTCTTCCGCCAGTTTAACTTCGATGCCGGGCAATGGTTTACCCAATGCGTTTTCCACGTAGTGCCCTGGTACGGTCATGGTAATGCCGCCCGTAGCCTCCGTCATGCCGAATCCGCTAAGGAGTTCCACGCCGTAACGCTGAAAAAATCGAAATACCGCCGGGTCAAGGTAACCCGCCGCCGAAAGGCCCCAGCGCAATTGACCTCCGGTGGCGTTTTGCACGGCCGCCTGAATTTGCCTTTCGTCATCGGCCACAATATCCACACGGGCGCTGATGTAATCGTACAATTGTTGCCATTTTTTGGGAATACTGATAAAAACGGTGGGTTTAACCAACTGCATGTCGCGCACCATGGTTTCCACCGCCGGATTTTCCATGAAATAATATTCGGCGCCCCAAAACAGCGAACCCGTCATTTCCAGATAGCGACCGAACGTGTGGTACAGCGGCAAATAGGCCAAAAACCGATCATCCGGCCCGATCTCCGGTAAAGCCAACGCGCGGCAAAAGCGTTTGTAGATAATATTCAATTGCGAAAACATGATGCCTTTGGGTTCGCCGGTCGTGCCCGAAGTGTACATGACGGTCGCCAAATCATCAACCCGCATTTGCGCCCGACGTTTGGCCAATGCGTCGTCGCTCACATCCAAACCGTAGCGCAGCAAATCGTTCAGGCTCAGCACATCCTTCTCCTGCGGCGGTTCGTTAATCATGATCACCTTTTCCACGCTCTCCAACTGCCGCCGCACCTCATTCACCCGCATCAGGTGCTTTTGCCGCCCCACCAGCAAAACCCTGGCCTGCGTTTGGTTCAAAATAAAAGCAATCTGCGACGAAACCGAATTGGCCGGAATCATCACATTAACAATGCCGCTGCTCAGACACGCCAAATCCAGCAAGGCCATTTGCGGACTGTTATCGCTCAAAAAAGCCACCGCCGGTTTGTCCTTCGGATGCCGCCCGATCAGCGCCATCAGGCCTCTGGCAAACTGATCCGCCTGCTCCCGCGCCTCGGCGAAAGTGTAATGCGCAACCTGCGGCCCCTGAATTTGCCCCAACCAATTCCGGTCGCCGTAAAGCGCAGCGCGCAAACGCAGCAACACGCCAACCGTAAAACGACTGTGCCGGATTAACCGCAAAATCAGCGATTCGTAAGGTTTTGTTTCTTTTAGGCGAATTAAAAACTCGGGCAGTCTCAATAGTTCCAGATAATAATGGATGAGCGGCGCCACTTCCCCATTTGTCGTCAGTTCGGGCAAGCGCAGCCCGAAGTTCCGAAAAACGTTCAACTTTACCAGTGCGGCGACGGGACGCGCCAACGAAGCGTCGAACAACGTTTTGAAAATCCGTACCCATTCACCGGCCTGCCCCACATCTTCCGCCCGCTCAAAGGCCTGGCTTAGCAGATCTTCAAATTCTGCCGTTAACCGTTGCAAACCTTGTGCATCAAACGATTCTTCACCGGCAGCCACCTTTTGCCGGAACGCCTCAAGAGGATTCATACCTGACTTCCCTATTATTCAACCAAACGTGATTTTTTAATGTTGTTTTGTTTCCTGATAAAATAGGCAAAAAAGCCCGAATAGCCAAACGCTATCCGAGCTTGCAAAATTTCCGAGGTAAAAATATTACCCGTAAATGGAACAATACCTTGCTTTTTTTAATAATAGATTTCAAAGCAAAACTTGCAAAAGGTTTCAGCCATTGATTTTAGAAATAGTGCTTTTTAAATTGTTACGTAACTTGGATTACAAACAAAATTAATGAGATACCGGTTTGGCTAGCCAAAATCACACATCTAAAGGCTATGAGAAACTTGCCGAAATCCTAAGCAATACGGTAGATGTTTTTCTTACTCTGAGTGCATTTCTGATTGGAATTTGGTTTTTTAAAATGTCCGTAAATGCCAGCGATATCTCCGAACGTTTAATGAAAAAGGAGTAAATAGTAATGTTAGAACTTTCATGGAGCACGGCTTTCAGCCTATTCTTAGTGCTGTTCGGCGTACCTATTGGAATTTTGATAAATAATCATCTAATCCGTGTTTCCAAAGAATTGGAAAATGATTCGAAAAACAATGCGCAACATGACCATACGTCAGAAATGACAAATAAAGTTTCAAATGAAATAGAAGCCTTAGCCTTATCAATAAGAAAAAGAGAATCGGAATCCAAAATAAATGACATTCATGCTGCAATATTTGGAATCCGTCATTCAAGACCCATTAGATCCAGAAAAAGTCGGAGAGCACATACATAAAAAATCTTTTTTATCCCCAATAGCCATCTAACCAATCTTCGATGATCACACAATGCTTACGAGCCAATCATATCCCCGTTTTCACCGGCATTAAACTTTTCGAGAAAAAGAATTCTTTCTCCTTCAGTACAATAAAAACGGCAAAGCCGAGCAGCAACATTGTTTGGATAACTTTACTGTCGGGATGCGTGGCAAAAATTTCGTTGAAAAATCCGGCCGTGATATGAAAGACAATGGCAACCGAAATATTACGCCCCGTTTTGTAATAGAGCCAATTCATGATGATGACAAAAGGGAAAATACTGACCAAAAAATTCACACTGTGAATCCAACCCGTCTGCACAAGATTGCTCTGGTAATAATCTTTAATAAACGAAAGCGGAATATGCCAGACGCCCCAAAATAAAGCAAATATTATTGACGTAGCGAACAAATTGAATTTGTTGCGCAGACAATCCGTGCCGTAGGTATGCCATGCCAACTCTTCGATAAGCGGAGCAATGATCAGTAAAAACCAAACCGGAAAAACGCCCGAGCTAAAACTGTAATGCCCGGTAATGACGAACTGCGCAGCGCTGTAACCGAAAAGCAACGAGATAGCCTGCGCCAGCAAAATGCTGCCCAACATCAAAAAAACCGTTAAAAACAAATAAAGCGGTTTAATGGATTTGAAATTGAAGAATCGAACCAGTAAATCATTTTTCAAATCGGTATCTTTGCGCATCAGCCAAAAAGCGACAATCATTGGCGCCATTAAACCGATAAATCCCAGGCCGCTGGCCCATTCCGTATTGGATTTATCCGCCGGAGTCAAATGACTGAGATAAGCGGCCATAGCCCAAAAAGACCAGGGAAGCAGCGTAGCCAAAGTGTAAAACAGGAGAGGGTGTTTGTAGGCCTTAACTTGGTTACTGATTTTTTACTCCTTTTCTTTTGTGATGCGTCCGTCCTTCGATACGATTCTACCTTTCATCTCGGGATGTTCAATATAAGGGCGAAGCATTTCCGTTAATGTGCTGCAAACTTAAAAAATTTGACGTTGTGCAACCAAAAACATCGATAGTTCCTTTATCTGTTAAGGAAATGCTTCTCCCCTACAAGTCCGGCAAAATCTCTCGGGAACCGGACACAATTAAGGGCAACCGTTAAATTTTCAACAACTCTGTATTGTTGTCCTTTAGGGCTTTTCAGGATAGATATGTGTCAAGGTTTTAATAAATCTTAATGTGTTCATCCCATAAAGATAATAATAAAAGTGAAAGAACTATGAATTTTTCATTCAGCTTATTTAATCCTTACGGATTTCTCATAAACAAACTCGGGATCCAAATCCAATCCTATTTCCCATTCTATGGTATCAAATGAAACTTTAACTTTTTTAAATTCTTCTCTCTTCTTTAATTTTGAAAAGAGTCCGAATTCCAAAAAAGGTTTCATATCAAGCATTCTGGATTCGGCATTATCAAATTCTATGATTAATTTGTAATTATCCCTTGGTATAACTTTTTTTACTGTTGGATACATTTTCTTCTCCTATCGTATTGGGGAAATTTTGAAAGGTTCTTCTCCATTCATTAACAATTTCCAATCGGCCAACAATTCATCTTTGTGTAATTCAGCCCATGCCAAAACTAGTCTGCTTTGTTTTTTAGGAAGGTTACCACTTGTTATTTCACATTTTTCTATGTCAACAATAGCTTTATATTCAGCATAATACGCGTGAAAATGAGGCGGAGGATGTTCTCCGGGAGAATAATACATTCGAATTATTATTCCATAAAACATAGAAATCGTTGGCATAATTTCTCCCTATTTGCAAAAGAACTATCACCCTCAAAAAACCACAAAAAACCGAACAATTCACATTTGGCTCCGTTTAAAATTTCTATTTGAAATTTTTTACTCATTACTAAAAATTTTCTAAAAAAGAGCCCTTTTAAGTGTTCAAGTTAATCTTTACAAATAATAATTCATTAAAAGAAAACGTCAATGACCAAAATTAGTTCATTTTTGCTTAGTCAAATCCCAATTAATTCTGCTTATTTTTTTACTACAACAACGCACATTCTTATAATTTTGCTAACATGATAATCAAAACAATATTAGTGCTGTGTCGTATCTGCCGGTGCAGGTTGCGGTTTGGGTTTCACCGTTACTTTTGTAGAAGCCGTTGCGCTCTCCTTGCCGTCCGAAACTTTGACCGAAACGGTAAAGGTGCCGGTTTGCCCCTCTTTCGGCGTCCAGTTTACCGTGCCGCTGTGGCTGTCCAAAGTGGCGCCGTCGGGTAAATCAACGGCGGAGTACGTCAAGGCGTCCCTGTCGGGATCGCTGCCCTCAAACGAAAGCTGTACCGTGCTGCCCGCTTCCACTGTTTCGGAGTTCGGCGCCTTAATGCTCGGTGCGCGATTCACATTTTCCACTTTAATGGTCACCGGCAGCGTGACTTCGTCTTGCCCGTCGCTAACCGTAAAGGTAACCGTGTAATCACCGGCCTGATCAAAATCCGGCTTCCAGGTAAACGTGCCCGTTTTGGCATCGAATTTGGCGCCTTTGGGCAAATCCTTTACGCCGTAAGTCAATTTGGTTCCGGCGTCGGGATCCGTGGCCTTAACCGTGAAGGTCAGCGTTTCATTCTCTTTGACCTGCTGCGCCGCTACGGCTTCAAACTTGGGCGGACGATTGACATTATTCACCGTAATGGTGATTTTTTTGCTGATGCTGGTATCGCCGTCGCTGACCGTAAAAGTAACCGCATAGCTGCCCGCCTGTTCAAAGGTCGGCTTCCAGCTAAAGGTTGCGCTGCCCGGATCAAATTGCGCTCCGTCCGGAAGGCCTTCGGCGGAAACGGTCAATTTACTTCCGGCGTCAGGATCTTGTGCTTTAACGGTAAATTTCAGCGTCTTGTTTTCATCAACCGTTTGATCGGTTAAGTTTACAAATTCCGGCGCACGGTTAACATTAACCACCGTAATGGGAACGGTAATGCTTGCCTTGTCTTTGCCGTCGCTCACCGTGAAGCTTACCTTATAATCACCGGCCTGTTCAAAGGTAGGTGTCCAGCTAAAGGCGTGTGTTTGCGCATCGAAGTGCGCGCCTTCGGGTAAATTCTGCGCCGAGTAAGTCAGCGTGTTGTCGGTATCTTCGTCTTTGCCGATTACTTTAAACGTTAACGGACTGTTTTCCTTCACTTTTTGCGGCGCAATGGCTTCGATGGTCGGCGCACGATTCAAATCTTCAATGGTAACATGCGCGGTTTGACCGGCCGACAAGTTGCCGGTGTCCGTTACCTTGAATTGAATATCGTAAGTACCGGCCTGCAGAAAATCCGGCGTCCAGTCGAACTTACCTGTCTTGGCATCCAAGGTGGCGCCTTTCGGCGGATTTTCACAACTGTAAATCAGTTTACCGGCGTCTTCTTTGTCGGGATCGCTGCCTTTCAACTGAATGGTTACCGGCGAATTTTCAACGCCCTTTACCGGCGCAATGGCTTGCAGCACCGGCGGCCGGTTGACATTATTAACCACAATGGTAAAGGTTTTCTTATCGCTCAGGAGGCCGCCAAGGTCTTTGACCGTAACCGCAATATCCGAATAGGTTCCGGCCTGATCGTAGGTCGGTTTCCAGCTAAACTGCACCTTTGTGGAATCGAAGGTCATGCCTTGCGGCATATTCGATGCGCTAAAATGCAGCTTACCGACATCTTCCTTGTCCGGATCATGGGCAACCACCTGCAACGTCCAAAGTTTATTTTCATCCACGGTCTGCTGAGCAATGGGATCGATGGAAGGCGGACGATTGACATTTTTGACCGTAATTTTCAGCGGTTGCTTCACCGTGAATTCGCCGTCGGTCACCTGAAATTCTACCGTGTAAACACCGGATTGATCATAAGTTGGCGTCCAGTTTAAGGTTAAAGTTTGCGCATCAAAGGTTGCCCCTTCCGGCAGATTGAGCGCCGTGTATTTCAATTTTCCTTTGTCTTCTTTATCCGGATCGGTTGCCGGAATCAGTTTGTAGGTCAACAATGTGTTTTCATCAACCGTCTGGTCTTGTTGTGCCGGAAATACCGGCGTGCGGTTCACGTGATTCACGGTAATGGGCACATTGGCCGAATCGCTCAAGCCCGCGGGATCGCTAATGGCAAACGTGACCGTGTACGAACCGGATTGATCAAAGTTCGGTTTCCATTTAAACACACCGGTCTTGGCATCAAAAGAGGCACCCTCCGGCAAATGGGCGGCGGATAAAGTCAGCTTACCCTTATCTTCCTTATCCGGATCGGAACCGCTAACTTTGAACGTCAACAACTGATTCTCGTCCACGGTCTTGGGCGTAATGGTAGCCAATACCGGCGGACGATTGACATGATTCACCGTAATGTTGACCGTTTTGCTGTCGCTCAGTTGGCCGTCGCTTACGGTGAAAACAATGCTATATTTTCCGGACTGATCGTAATTCGGTGTCCACGTAAAGGTATTGCCCTGCAATACCGCGCCTTCGGGTAACGGTTTACCGGAATAGGTAAGCTTGCCCTGATCTTCTTTGTCCGGATCGCTGCCGTTTAAAATAATGGTTAAGGTTTGATTTTCATCCACGGTCTGCGCGGGAATGTCGGCCAACACCGGCGGACGGTTGACATGCACCACGGTAATGGTCGTTGTGGCCGTGTCGCTCAGTCCCGCAGGATCGGTTACGATAAAACGCACATTGGGATACACACCCGACTGCTCGTAAGTAGGCTTCCAGCGGAAGACTAAAGAATCGGGATAGAATTTGGCGCCTTCGGGCAAATTTTCCGCCGTAAATTTTAGCTTACCGGCATCTTCTTTGTCCGGATCGCTGCCGCTCACTTTAAAGCGCAATAATTTGTTTTCATCAACGGTAAAATTTTTCAGCGCGGCCATAACCGGCGGACGGTTAACATGTTTCACCGTAATATCAACGGTAATGGAATCGCTTAAAGCGCCGGCCGTGAAAACGAATAAAATGTTTTTGTACACGCCGGACTGGTCATAGGTCGGCTTCCATGAAAAGGTGGCCGTTTGCGGATCGAATGTTGCGCCGGGAGGCAAATGGTAGGCGGCGTAACTTAGTGCATTTTGGTCTTCCTTATCCGGATCATGTCCGTTTAGCTTAAAGGTAAGCAATTGCCCTTCCGGGATGGTTTGAGGCGGAACGGGTTCCAATACCGGCGGGCGATCCACATGATGCACCGTAATGGTCGAGGCGTCCATGGCCGTAGCTCCGGCCGGATCGTGCACGGCAAAATCCACCGTGTAAATACCGGATTGCTCATAAGTCGGTTTCCATTTGAAGACGCGCGTTTTGGGATCAAAGGTAGCGCCCTGCGGCAAATTGGCGGCCGAATAAGTCAATTTACCCGCATCCTCTTTATCCGGATCCTGCCCTTCGGGAATGGTAAAGGTTAACACCTGATTTTCATCAACTTCGTAATCAGGAATATCGGCAATGGTCGGTGGGCGGTTTACGTGGTGCACGGTTATTTTAAACGATTTGCTGTCCGTTAAATGGCTCTGCGTCCGTTCATGCACCGTAATGGTGATGGGATAAACGCCCGATTGATCGTAATTAGGCGTCCAGACAAAAACGCCCTTTAACGAATCAAACTTAGCTCCTTCCGGCAACGGATTAATAGTAAAATAAACAGGATCGCTATCCGGTTCGTAAGCGGAAACCTGAAAACTGAGTGTTTTGTTTTCATCCGTTTCCTGATCCGCAATGGGGGCCAATTGCGGCGGACGGTTGTAACGCAAAATCAAAGTATTGGAATCGGCGGCCACATAAACATAAACATCTTTTTTAACGGCGTTATAGATGTGGGAATTTGCTTTGTAAACCCCTTCTTTGGTGGGTTTTGACGGATTTTTGGCATCAAAAAACTCAAGGGCATTTTGCACGTCATTGCCAATAAACAGCGTATGTCCGCTTTTGGTGGCGCTGTGGGCATACCCTTGAATTTGTATCCGATCGATAACTTTAGGATTACTCAAATCCGATACATCCAACACCCACAATCCTGCCGGGCCGTCGGCAACGTACATGTAAGGCCCCTGGAACAGAATGGAACGGGCATAGACAATCTGTTTTAAATCGCCGACTTTTTTAAGATGTTCCGGGTCGCTAATATCAAAGACAATCAGTCCTTTGCGTTTATCCAGAGCAAACAAATAATTATCTTTAACCCCAAGCCCCCAGGTAAATCCATTCAAATGGGTTACGGAAATCAATTGCGGATGTTCGGGATCGGCAATATCGTAAATGGCAATGCCCGAGTCGGCTTCGGCCACGTACATCATTGAATCTTGACTGACAACCCAGTATGATTCGGCAACGGGTTTAAGATGACTTAACGTACGCGGATGCGCCGGATCGGAAACATCCAACACGTAAACACCATCCAACCTACCGGAAAGCAAGGCCAAATCACCCGTTAAAAAAACGTTTTGTGAAAGGTGATTGGCAGTAACATTGGCAATTTCCTTTGGTTGGTGCACATTGCTCACATCCAAAATCTGCAAACCAGTGTACTCATCAACGACAAATAAGGTGTTGTTTTTTATTTGAACTTGTTTGATACCATCCTTGGCCTGTACTCCCAACATTGATTTGGGAGGTTTGTAAGCACTAATGAATTCAGCGCTGACATTCTCCTGTGCTTCAATGAACGTAAAAAAACCGATAATCATAAAAATAAAAAAAATCTTTGAAAGACAACGAGCCTTCATGACGTGCTCCTTATTTAAAGATGCTGCACCTTGTAGGCGCTTTCAAACTGAGATCAATTTAAATTGAAACCTATTGCAAATCAAGCAATGCCGCTATGTTACCGTTTTAACAGGTATTTGCTCCATTCCTATTTCCAAAACGGGCACAATTTACCCATTACAGATTTATATTTTCGTGTAAAACAGTCAATATCTTTAGAAAATAAACACATTTTCTTTGCTTTTTAGCCATTATTTTTAATGAAATAAAAAAGGATTCAAGCTAACGGAGAATAAATTTTCCTATTTACATTAGGTACATCCGAAAATCTTACTAACTTTTCCACCGGATTTGTATTACAGTTCTGTTGGTAATAAGTATGCTAAAGCACCTATTATTACGTGTTGATTAGGAACTGGGAATTGGTGCGGCAACCGTGTCTCGATACGATCCCGTTGGCGCGGTCTCTACTCGACAACCGGTTGCCTTTGACCGCGTCAGGTTCCCGAGTGATTCTACCGACACTTGTAGGGGCGAAGCATTTCTCTAACAAATAAAAGAATAATCAATACTTTTGGTTGCATTACGTTAAATTTTTTGAGCTTGCAGCGTCTTGACGGAAATGCTTCGCCCTTACTTCGGACAACGTAAGATACCAGGCAGAATCGTATCGAGGGACGGACGCGCCACTACATGTCAATAGTAGCAAGGCACGAGCGAAGCGATCCCTTCCACCATTACCGGTCTCTGCCTCTTTGGATGGGATTGCCTCACTCTCCCGATCGCAGGCTCGCGGGCTCATTCGCAATGACAACCCTTTACGATTAACGAATATACGAATAACGGATACACGAATAACGACTTTCCCTTCAACCCTTACACTCTTAACCCTTAACTATTTCACCATTCAACCAATAAAATTTGAATGCATTCCCTTTTTTCCTTAGAATCTGCCCGAACCCAATCACAAAAAGTTAATAAAGGAGTTCTGCAGAATGTTTCGATTGCTGATGGTCGGTGCAGGCGGCTTTTTCGGTGCAATTTCCCGCTACGCTCTGAGCGGATTCACATACAGGATCGTTAAAAATCCATGGTTTCCTTATGGTACGTTAACGGTGAATATTTTAGGTTGTATTTTCATCGGATTTTTGGCCGGGCTGGCCGAAAGTCGGCAAATTTTCAGTCCGGATACCCGCGCCTTCTGGCTCATCGGATTTATCGGTAGTTTCACCACTTTTTCTACCTTCAGTTACGAAACCATGGGATTGGCTCAGGACGGGCAAATCAATAGCGCATTGTTAAATTTGGGATTACATTTGGTGCTCGGTCTGCTTGGCGTGTGGCTGGGCAGTGTGGCAGCCAAACTGATTTAGGAGGTAAGCATGGTTTTACCGGAAAAAGGACATTTGCTTCGTATTTTTATCGGGGAAGACGATCGCTACGAAGGCAAGCCGTTGTATGAATGGATTGTACAAAAAGCCAGAGAACAGTGTTTAGCCGGAGCAACGGTATTGCGCGGTCTGGAGGGATTCGGACGTCATAGCCGAATGCACACCGGCAAATTTTTACGTCTTTCTCAGGATTTGCCCATTATTATCGAAATTGTCGATACCCTTGATAAAATCGAAGCTTTTATCCCCTTAATCGACGAAGCGATCAGCGAAGGCCTGGCAACGGTTGAGAAGGTGGATATTCGTTTTTATCGTAGCGGCGACGAATAATCAATCGTCCAAGCGTTATTTGTTCTATTCCCGTTCACGATATTCATAATATTCGGGAATGGCGGAAAACGTGAACAAAAAGCGTTCTAATAATTCACCGAATAAAATGAACAACATTTCCACGCCGGTGGCCCGGCCGTGAATAAACCATTGGTACAAATCGAATACTAGCGGAATAAACAACCCTATGATCAGTCGACTGCCGAACAACAGGCTGTGTTGAACCAACAAAAAGCGCACGGTTTGTTTGGTTTCGGGCCGCTGTATGTTCAGCAATTTTAACCGCCAGAATAAAACAACCAGTTCAATAATCAGAAAAATCGAAATCAAACCTTGCAAATCGTACACATGAAAAATCACCACCCACGTTATGATCATGGCCTTTCCCACCCCGAACAAAATATTGAGACTAGTGGTAACATTTTGCCAAGCGGGATATCCGTGCAAAAGCAAAACATTCTGAAAGGCGTAAACAATGTACATGATGCCAAAGGCTAAAATCAATTCCACAATGCGCAGATGAATATTTTGCAAATGCAGTAAATACAAGGCGTACAAAAGCAAGGTGAAAATCAATAGATAAAGGGCATTCTTCTTTAGCCGAACGTACCAAAGCGGTAAACCGGTTTGATTTTTTATGAGCAAGTAAAAAATAAACAAAGGTGCCATGATTAAAGTTAAAATGCCCGCTAAAATAATGAACGAGGCATAATACTTATGCAGCAACAATGCGCTGCTCTGAAAATTAAGCTTATTATAAACAATCAGAAAAATCGCAAGATAAACACCGGCAGCCGTTTCCACCGCTAAGCTGTACAAAAACAGCCATTGCTTAAGAAATATCTCTTTAGGATTCATTGAGTTACCCTTTTTTAAACAATCTGTTATTTACTCTCGGTAGCTTTTAAATCCGTTTTAGTGAATGAGAAATTATGTTACGATATGAATCAGAAATGTGCAAAACTTTTTATTTTACATCCGCAAATCCGGTTTGCTGGTTGGAAGTTGGAGCTGGGAATTTGGAATTGGGAACAGGGAACCGGTACGGCAACCGTGCCTTGATACGTCCCGATTAACGGATAAAAGATATACGAATAACGTTTCCCTCAATTCCTGACTCTTCACCCTTAACCCATTCACCCATTTGACCAATCAACAATTTAACCAGTGAACCATTCAACCTAAATAATCCATGGTTCCGCTCCCGGCAATGACAGGCCGGTTAAAGATCAAAAATATTTCGTTTATTCCGCAACGGGCCGCGGGGTGCGAATGAATTGAATCAAAATTAAAGAACAAATACTTAAAATCGCTCCGCCTAAAAAGGGAATTTTGTAATCGATCATCCACAACAAACCTCCCACCGCCGGAATGACCACGGCCGCTATGTGATTGACCGTAAACCCGAAGGCCATTGAAGGCGCAATATCCTGCGGATCTCCGATTTTTTGAAAATAGGTGCGGATGGCCATGGAAAAATTAAAGAAAATATGATCCAAAATGTATAACAAAGCTACAACCGACTTTTCCCGCACAAAGGCATAAGCCGTAAAAATAAAAATCAGGCTAAAATACTCGGTGCTGAGCACCTTGCGCTCGCCAAAACGAATGATAGCTTTGCCGATTAGCGGACTCAAAAAATAATTGATGATGTTGTTCACGATGAATAAAATCGTGACTTCCTGCACCGAAAAATGGAAGCGCTTTACTAGCAAAAAAACGGCGAAAGCCACAAATATCTGACGGCGCGCCCCGGCCAAAAAGGTGAGCGTGTAATACAACCAATATCTTTTCCAGATTACCATACGTTTTCTTTGCACCGGAATATTCTTATCCGTCGGATGCTGTAAAAACGCCCAAAGCGCAATCCCAATGATGACCAGTCCGCCGATCAAAAACATTTGCCGATAGGTTAAAAGCAAACTTAAGCCTAAGACGGCTACCCCGGCCAAAATGTTGGTTGCGCTGCCAATGCTGCGAATTTTTCCAAAGACCCAGGGAGAAGTTTGTTTATCGAAATATTGCAGCGTCAACGATTGATTGGTAGTTTCATAATAATGGAATCCGAAACTCATAATTAAAGTGGTGAACATAATGCCGACAAAGGACGGGAAAAAGCCGGTCAATCCGACCCCGAGACCCAGAATCATAATCGACAGGGCCGACAATTTATGCTCGGGAATAAAACGTAGCAGAAAGATGGCCAACAAGGCTAAAAACCCAGGAATCTCCCGCACGCCCTGAATAATCCCGATGTGACTTCCCTGCAAGTGGCCCACTTCGACCGCAAAATTATTGAACAATGTACGCCAAGTCTGCAAACCGGCCATGGAAGCAATGGTCAGTACCATTAAGTAACGGTACATGGGATTTTGTTTGACGGACTGCACGCTACCTTTTCCCTTACGTAAATGAATGGGGAAATTAGAACTTTTCAATTAAAGAATCCAAAAATATTTGCCTTTGTGGCATTTTTTACGAATTTTAATTTATTGAATTTTTTACATTGTTTAAGAGGTAATTCATGAGACGACCCAAATTTCATTTTAAACGCTGGCGACACGATTCTTTTTTCAGTCGTAATGGTACCCTTTTAAAATTTGACAAACTCGAACATTTGATTTTAGGATTTGTTGGCATGCTGGTTACAATGCTTTTAGTGAAAGATGTACCGGTTCAACTCTTTATTTTGCTTTGGCTCGGATGGAACATTATCGGAATCTTGTGGGAATTCATGCAGTTCGTTACTCGCGATTACACCGGCGAGCCCAAAGATGTTTTGGCTAACAATCTCGGCTTCATTCTTGCCGGAATTACCTATTATCTTTTCTTTTGAATGTTTTCCCGCACAACTTATTTTTAATTTCTTCTTAAATTCGCACTCAACTGTGGTTGTCACAAAAGCCAACATTCCGGCGTGTTAAAATAATTCAACAACCGCTTAAATCGGACGAAAATACGCATTAATCAAAAATCGGGAAGCATAATCTTGAACAAATCAAAAATTTCTTTGAAGCATCTGTTGCGCTTACGTCGGAGCGGCGTTTTTCGGGCTACGCTCCTGGTGATTGTGGGAACCATTATCAGCGCATGGATTATTTTTGCGATTGAGCACGGTGGCAATAAAGGATTTTCATCATTCTGGGACGGCGTTTGGTGGGTGCTTGTGACCATTTCCACCGTCGGTTACGGTGACGTTGTACCCCAAACAGTGGCGGGGCGCATCGTGGCGGTTTTCATGATGTTATTCGGCGTGGCCTTGTTATCGGTCATTACGGCAACGGTTGCTTCATTCTTTGTAACACAAAAATTAAAAGAGGGTAAAGGTTTGCAAGAAATTAAACTCAAAGATCATTTGCTGTTTTGCGGTTGGAATGCGCAATCCGAGGAAATTTTAAACATTCTGGCCAAACAGCCCAAAAATTATTCGGGTGTGGTTTTGATTAATCAATTGCCGGAAGAAACGGTGGTCGAGCTGCTGACGCGCTTTGACCGTTTGCATTTAAAATTTGTGCGCGGCGATTTCACCAAAGAAATCGTTTTGAATCGTGCCGGAGTTAATAAGGCAAAAACCGCTTTAATCGTTCCGGATGAGAGCACACCCATGGTCAAAAAAAGCGACGAACGCACCATCCTGGCCACGCTTTCGCTTAAAACATTAAATCCGAAAATCCGCGTGATTGCCCACGTTTTGGAACGGGAAAATGTCCCGCATTTGACCAAGGCCAAAGCGGATGAGATCATTATCAGCGATGCCTTTACTAGTCATTTGATGGCCAACCATGTGGTGGCGCCGGGCATTCCCCAATTTCTGGAACAATTACTCACGGAAGACGGCGATACTAAATTGAATCAACATCCGGTTCCGGCAAAACTGGTAGGCCAAACTTATGCCACGTTGCAACAATACGTTCGCGATCAGAATCCGCAAAACATTCTTCTGGGGCTCGGAGAGACACGTGAATCGTTTGATTTGAACAATTTACTCAGTTCCGATTATTCTTATTTGGATGAATTTATCATGCGCAAATTTCAGGAAGCCGGCAGGAATGTTAATGAAAAGCGGGTGCGAATTCAACTTGCTCCGGCACAAAATACGATTCTCAATAAAAACCATTTCTATTTGATTTTGGAGAAAATAAACAATGAAAAAGACTGATAGTTACGCTTTTTTGGTCAATAAACTGGATTTTTTTAAGAAAGTCCCTCTTTTTTACGAATTAAAAGATGAACAGATAAAGCATATTCTGCGGGTCATGGAGGTTGAATATTTTGACCGGGACGAATATGTGATGCGCGAAGGAACCGTTGGGAATAAGATGTTTATTCTCATCGAGGGACAGGTTGAAATCTCCAAATCGCTTATACTGCCGGAATGGTTGCCGGTGTTTAATAAGCAGGAAAAGTCGCTGTTGCATTTTTCGGATAGCGATCACCCTTTTTTCGGAGAAATGGTCATGTTAGGTGACACGTCCAAACGTTCGGCCAGCATTATTACCAAATCTCCCTGCATTATGGCCAGCGTTACCCGGGAAGCATTCGAAAAGGTGGCAACCGACGATGAAAATTTGGGAATGCGGGTGTACCGCAACATGGCTAGCGAAATCGCTACCCGGCTGCGACGCGCGAATAAGGATATTCTAAAGCTAACAACGGCGTTATCGATTGCCTTGGAGGGCTGACAAAACGTGATGATCATCGGACGATATCGTTTTAAGAACGAAGTACATTATTACAACTACATTATGCAAAAATTTTTTCGGAAGACCCCGCCGATTCCAACACATATTTATTTGCAGTTCGATGATGTCTCTCCAGAACGCGCTATTGAATTAAAGAAACAAATTGCCGCACATTGCCATTTCCCCGCCATTCTTAATGTATTAGCCAACGATGACAACAGCGATGTGCGCAACGCCGTCTACCAAACATCTTATTGGCAATTGGTCGGTCGCTATTTGGATATTCTCGGCTTCGGTAAACGCGAGCGTAAAGCTTTTGCCCGTAACGAAGACAAACACAATATTTTTATTTTATTGATGTTTGAAGATGATCAGGAGGTTTTTAAGGAAATTCTGAATAATCCGGCCATTTCTTTGACAATGTTGGTTCGCTTTATTCAATTATTGGAAAAACGAGGCCACGGCAGGCGGGACGAGATTTTTCTACACATGGCTAGACAAGCCCTGACACGCAAAAAAGACCAGATTATAAAGCTTTCGATTCTGCAACGGTTGCTGCGCGACCCAAAATCTCAACGCAATATCGATGCCGTTTTACCTTTCTTAGTAGCCGAAGAATCGTTACTTAAAAAGGCGGTTTTTAATGTTTTGCGCCGCATTGACCAAGAGGCGTTAAAGCGCGTAGTCATAGCCGTTTTAAATCAGCGAAATTTTAAATCTCCTTTAATGCAGTTTAAAGCAATTTCGTTTCTTTTGGAAATTGTGCAAAAACGGCGGGAAAGCAACAATCTGCGATACTCCGAAGATCCTCATGTTTTTACGCCGCATAATGAATATTTGTGGAAAATGCTGACGCGTAAACGTTACAATATCGTCAAGTCTTGCGCCGATGATCCGGCCAATTTTGACAACATTCTAATTCTAACCTATTGTCATGTGGACCGGGATCCCCAGTTGCGCAAATTGGCTACCAAAATCCTAACCGTGGAAGATATTCTGGAATTAGCCAACGATCTGACCACGCCGCGCAAGATTTTCAAAAAGATTCTTAATATTCTGGAAAACCATTTTGACGAATCCGTTGTGAATAAGGTTATGGAATCGTATTGGCAGGAAAGCCAGCGTTTAAAAGATGCCTTAAAAGAAATGGAACGTACGGTTCAGGCCTATTTCGACATCATTTTTCAATCGCTTGGTTACAGCAAAATCAATGATTATCGTACGGTTTTGGACACACTGGGTTTCGCCCTGAAACAAATCAAAAAATTCGAACCGGAATTATTGCGACGCATGGGCAGCGAACTAAATCAATTAGACGAAATCACCACATCCATAGAATCGATTTTCCGCGAATGGATGGATCAGATTTATTACGTAACCGACGAAAAAACGCTGAGAGAACTGGAATATGTCAAGACCATCTTGGAAGAATCTTTGAGCGTAAAAGATTTAACCCGCTTTGCCCTGCGGCCGGGAACGCCTGAAGATCTGGAATCCAACATTCGGGTACGCGCCCATTTGATCTGGCGCAGCGCTTTGAGTCGCTATTTGGGCCGTATTAAGGATTTGTCCGAAATGCTGCAAAGAAAAATTTTGAAATTGGCGCGCTATGTGTATCGCAATCACGAATTTGCCAAAGATTTTAAAGAAGCCATGCTCGAATTGGAGCGAGAGTACAAAAAAGAGGTTGGCTGTCAACTTTCTATTCCTTGTCGTCGTTGCACACGGCGCGGTTGTGCTTCCGAGCGATTTTTACGCGAGAATCTGTTTTTAGCCGAAGAATTGCTAGACAACTTTTCCGATGCCTTTCTTACCAATCCTTCCAGTCCGATAGTCCGTCGCCTGCCTAAAGCAATTGCCCACGATTGATCTTTTTATTGCGGAATTCGTTTGAATTTATTACAATTATCTAACGAAAACATTGCAAACATAACAAATGCCGGAGAATTACCGGAACACGTTTCAGCAAAGGAGTTAAAACAATGATTCAATTGCGCTGCACGCAAAAGCTGTTAAAAGAATGGCATATTAAACCGAATGCATTAACCGAGATTAAAGACGACCTTTCGCCGTTAGGGAACTGGTATGCTCATATTTTTAATTTGGATCGCAGAAAAACGGTTATTTTCGTAAATGAAAAAACCTTGACTTCTTTTATTATTATCGGCGTAAAACAAGATGATTTCGATAAATTGACAAGAGCTTTTCTAGCCGGTGTGGCACAGGTACTTTTATTGTTGGGCGTAACTAAAGATAAAATCGCTCAAATTTTAACGGATTACCATGAAATCGAAATCACCAAAACCGCGAGTCGACGTATTTTGGGTGTGATGAACGATTTGGTGAATCATTACAAGGAACACGTGCAGTTGCGCGGCGGTTTGAAATATTCGGATTTGGATGAGATTATTTTTCTGACCAACGATCTTCCGCAACG
>JALWEA010000403.1 GCA_027039465.1 Calditrichia bacterium
ACCAAAAAAGGAAGAAAGATGCAAAAAGTAATAAAAGGCAAAGTGTACGTTTTGGGCGATAATATCGACACCGATCAAATCATTCCTGCCGAGCATTTGGTGTACAGCCTGAGCGATCCGGAAGAAGCCAAAAAATACGGGCATTTTGCATTGTCCGGAGTGCCGCCGGCAAAGGCGGGATTACCGCAGGGTAACATTCCGTTCATTCAAGGCGATGCCAATACTTCGGAGTTCTCGATCATCGTCGGCGGATCGAATTTCGGTTGCGGTTCGTCGCGCGAGCATGCACCGTTCGCACTGCAAATGGCCGGTGTTAAGGTCGTGGTGGCAGAATCGTACGCCCGCATTTTTTACCGTAATTCCGTTGACGGCGGATTCATCGTTCCGCTGGAGTCGGTGGGTAAAATCAACGAGCATTTTCGCACCGGTAATGAAGTGGAAGTGGATATCGAGCATCGGAAGATTACCAACCTGACCGACGGCAAATCATTTGAACTGAAACATCCCGGCGACGTTTTGCCCATCATCGAGGCAGGAGGTTTGTTTGAATATGCCAGGACAAGCGGGATGATTGGGTGATTTTTTGGAACCGGTAACTGGTTGCTCGTTACTTAGGTGTTAGATATTCGATACTGGTCGTAGCCGGTTGCTGAGTGTTTCGCCGATGTGCCGGTAAAATCTTCCCGATCCCATTAATTTAAGGCGAAATGTATCGAGGCACCGGCTGCTTACGATTAACGCTTAACGAATACACGAATAACGATAAGGCCGGTTCCAAGTTCCCAGTTCCTAATTATTATGACGACAGACAATTAAAAATAAATAAAAGCAGGAATTCCAAATGGACAAAGCGCAAAAAATAGAACTTTTCGATACTACGTTGCGGGACGGCTCGCAAGGAGAAGGCGTCAATCTTTCCATTCATGACAAATTGCTCATCACCGAAAAATTGGATGAGTTCGGTATCGATGTTATTGAAGGCGGATGGCCAGGCAGCAATCCGAAAGACGAAGCCTATTTTAACGAAGTCCGCAAACTGAATCTTAAAAATGCCAGGATTTGCGCTTTCGGTTCGACGGCACGTTATCCGGACAAAGTAAAAGAAGACGCCAATCTGAATAAGTTGTTGGCCTCCGAAACGGAAGTGATCTCTATTTTCGGTAAAACGTGGCGCTTCCATTCCAAAGTAACTTTGGGCCTCAGCGACGAAGAAAACGAACGGCTCATTTACGAATCGGTAAAATTCCTGAAAGATCACGGTCGTCGCGTGGTGTTTGACGCCGAACATTTTTTCGACGGATTTAAAGACGATCCCGAATTTGCCGTGCGTATGCTCCGGGCCGCACAGGAAGGCGGCGCCGATGTGCTGGTTCTGGCCGATACCAACGGCGGCAGCTTACCATACGAAATCAGTGCTGTTTTTGAACAGGTAAAACCGCAGGTGCAGCGTCCCTTGGGTATTCACGCCCACAACGACGGCGAGCTGGCGGTAGCTAATACACTGATGGCGGTTCAGGCCGGAGCCGTCCATGTACAGGGCACGATAAACGGCATCGGAGAACGATGCGGAAACGCCAATTTGTGCAGCATCATTCCCAATTTGATTCTTAAAATGAAACGCCAAACCCGACAGCCCGTGCAATTGGAAAATTTAACCAATCTTTCGCGCTTTGTGTACGAAGTGGCTAATTTAACGCCCAATATTCGGGCGCCGTTTACGGGCAAGGCAGCCTTTACGCACAAAGGCGGCATTCACGTTAGTTCGGTACTTAAAGACAGCCGCATGTACGAACACATTGCTCCGGAAACCGTCGGTAATCGTCGTCATGTCCTGGTTTCCGATTTGGCCGGGCAAAGTAACATTCGTTACAAAGCCAAAGAGATGGGCATCGAAATTCCCGATAATCGGGCGTTTAGTAAGAAATTCGTGCAGTACATTAAATCATTGGAATACGAGGGATTTCAATTTGATGGGGCAGAGGGCTCATTTGAGCTACTTCTGCATTCGGAGCTAAATACCTACAGCCCGTTTTTTAAGATCACTTATGCCAAAATCAATGTATTGCTGGATGAACAGGCTACGGATTATTCCGAAGCGGTGCTCAAAGTCAAGGTGGGTGACGAGATCGAGCATACGGCTTCGGACGGTGACGGGCCGGTTAATGCTTTGGACAATGCCCTGCGCAAGGCACTGATTCGCTTTTACCCGGAGATCGCTCAAATTCGTTTGGTGGATTACAAAGTGCGTGTGCTGGGAGCTAATGACGGCACGGCGGCGCGTGTGCGCGTGTTGGTGGAAAGCAGCGACGGACATAAAACATGGTCAACCGTGGGTGTTTCGCACAATATTATTAACGCCAGTTTGCAGGCCCTGAGCGACAGTTTGAATTACAAGATTTTTCAGTTAAGGCAACAGAAACCGCGCATGCAATCGGTTTGATCAGGAACTTGAAACTGGAAACTGGCAGCTAACCAGGTTTTTTTGTACCCTCTAAATCTCCCTCATAGGGAGACTTAAAGCGGTTTGCAGAGGTTTGCCCTAATCCGATTTTTTGCGGCGATTTGAAACAAATCCATTTGTGCTTGGCGTCCGATTTATGCTAATAACGGGCAAAATTTTACAGCCCGCTTTGTGTCCCCCTATGAGGGGGACGACAGGGGGTGGGAAGAACGGCCGGTTGCCGAGTGATTCTGCCTTTCATCTTGCGTTGTCCGAAGTAAGGGCGAAGCATTTCCGCCAAGACGCTGCAAAACTAAAAATTTAACGTTATGCAACCAAAAGCATCGATTGCTTCTTTATTTGTTAGGGAAATGCTTCGCCCCTACAAGTGTCGGCAGAATCACTCGGGAACCGGACGCTGTCAAAGGCAACCGGTTGTCGAGTAGAGAGCGCACCAGCGGGATCGTATCGAGACACGGTTGCCACACCGTCATGTCACTATCTTAATAATCCATGGCGCCAGCCGTGGTT
>JALWEA010000404.1 GCA_027039465.1 Calditrichia bacterium
GTCCACCCGTTCCACCCATTTCAGGCGGACGAAGCCCTGTAAAAGTTGTTTGACAAAGCCTTTGTA
The DNA here is from genome assembly GCA_027039465.1 of Calditrichia bacterium. Classification (GTDB taxonomy): domain Bacteria; phylum Calditrichota; class Calditrichia; order Calditrichales; family Calditrichaceae; genus Caldithrix. Next base: position 67 of record JALWEA010000404.1, read on the forward strand.
ACTGAACAGCTTTTTGTAGGAACGATCGTAAAAATCTTTGATTTCGTCGTTTTTACGTGCCATGGTAAGAATATAAAACAACCGAAGCCAATGTCAAATTTTTGTTATTTTTAGTACCGAATCGAATTTTCCACTAATCTTAAAATCAATCCTTGGCACTTATATTTCGCCATTTTTTCACGAATCATCGGAAATAAGAGAAAGTGCTTTTTCAAAATTTTTTAGCATTTATCGAACCGGAATTATCTAAGAAAGGAATCAAACGATTGCGGTTCAGTTGGCAACAATACGAAATATCTTCATCAAGCTGTAATTTTTTCAATTTCCGCGCATGTTCGCTTTGGCTGACAATGGCTAAAATTTCTTCTTCGCGAATTACATCCGGTATGGGTATTAACGAGCGCAAAGCGCGCAAATTCCATTGTGCCGCATCGGAAAGATGGACATCCCGACGTCCGGTACTCAGGTGATGCGTCAGCAAAGCGGCACAAAGCGTATCTTCCAACGAGAAAGCGCCGTCGTTTCCGGCACAATAGAAAATCACATTTTTTTCGCTTTTCCCAAGGTACAGTGTAACCGCGTCGAAATTTAAAAACGAAGCCATCAAAATTTCATCGGCATTTTGAATGCTGCGTAACGCTTTGATCCCATTGGTTGTACTTAAAATAATCGTTTTACCTTGTACAACATCGGAAGAAAATTCCAGCGGCGAATTTCCCAAATCAAAATGAGCAGGCTTTTTAGCCTGGCGTTCTCCGGCCAAAAGTACCTCTTTCATTCGCGCCGCCGCACTCACCGCCTCATTTAAATTTGCCACCGGCAAAATAGCCCGGCAACCATTGCCTAAAGCGGTAACAATGGTCGATGTCGCCCGTAAAATATCGATCACCACAACAATGGATCTGCGGGCATCCAAATTAGGTTTAGCCGCGAAATGAATATCAATTGTGCGCATTGCAAATCTCCAAACTACAAAAATAAGAAAAGGGCGCATAAGGTACGCCCTCTTGAAATTAAATCGAACGAACTCGATAACAAAACCGTTAATTCACTGTGACTTTTACATTTCCTTTTTTAAACAAAAGGAGGTTTTATGACCACGGCCGGTACCATTTTCCCCCGAATATCAATTTCCAAAGGCGTACCGATCTTGGCGAACTCAATAGCCACATAGCCCATGGCAATGCCCTTGTTTAAAATCGGTGAGACCGTTCCGCTGGTTACATGCCCCACTTCTTTACCGTCTTTGTAAATTTTATACCCGTGCCGCGGGAAGCCCTGCCCTTCCAAAACAATAGCGACCAACTTACGTTTTAACCCTTCCTGTTTGGCTTTCAACAGAGCCTCACGGCCAATGAAATCGCCTTTATCCAGTTTGGTAATCCAACTTAAGCCGGCCTCCAAAGGATTGGTCGTCTCGTCAATATCATTGCCGTAAAGACACATTTTCTTTTCCAATCGCAGGGTATCGCGAGCGCCCAGGCCGATGGGCTCAATATCAAACTCTTTGCCCGCTTCCATGATCTTATTCCACACGTCCACGGCATATTCATTGGCAAAGTACAATTCAAACCCCGGTTCGCCGGTGTAACCCGTGCGTGAAATGATCATGGGTACTCCCGCCAAAGTGCCTTCCGTAAACCAATAGTACTTAATCGCGCTTAAATCCACATCCGTCAGTTTTTGCAAAGTAGGCTCGGCCTTTTTACCCTGCACCGCCAATTGGGTGTAGTCATCACTGACATCAAGCACTTCGCAGCCGTCGATCTTATTTTTAAGAATCCATTCGTAATCTTTGTCTTTATTGGAAGCATTAACAACCAACAAAAAATGATCGGCAAACCGATAGACCAGCAAATCGTCCACAATACCGCCGTCTTCATAACACATGGCCGAATACTGCACCTGCCCTACGGACAATTTTGAGGCATCGTTAATGGTCACTTTTTGCACCATGTCCAGGGCCTTCGGGCCTTTAATAATAATCTCTCCCATGTGCGAAACATCGAAAACGCCAACCGTTTCCCGCACCCGACGATGCTCTTCGCGAATACTGTGGTACTGAATCGGCATGTGAAATCCGGCGAATTCCACCATGCGCGCGCCTAATTGCACGTGCACATCATGTAAAGCGGTCTTTTTTAAATTCATTTTCCTTCTCCGTTTTTTATTTTCAAATTTTTTTGTGCAACCAGATCCGGCACCCGTTCCAGATGTCGTTGAAAAATAAGCGTTGAAACCAATAATATAAGAATTAACGTATCACCGGTAAAATAAATTTTTAATGTAAAGAATACAATAAGCGGCAACCCGAATGAGGCGATTAGTATGGCGATGATATGTTGCCTGACGATCAGATAAAAGTCAACGAATAAAATCAGCCAAACAGCAACAAGATAGGGATTAATCAGCAGCAGAACTCCGGCCGAAACCGCCAACCCACGGCTGCCACGAAAATTCAGCCAAACGGGAAACACATCCCCGAATAAAACGCCGCCGGTTGCCAAAAGCTCGGCGGTAAAATTCTGTGCAAAAAAATAATGAGCCAACCAAATACTAAGCATACCTTTACCCAAATCGAACAAACCGATAACCAAGGCTACGCCAATATTTTTCTTAATGCGAAAGGCATTCAATGCGCCCAAGTCTCCGGCGCCAAAAAAGCGCAAATCCATCTTGTAAATTCCCTTAATCAACCAGTAAGCAAACGGAATGGAACCGATTAGGTAGGTTAATATAAAAAGGCCGATTAAATAAAACACTTCCATTTAAAGCTTACTCCTTAGCATTAAGCTGTCATTTTAAGGCAGTGAACCACGGCCGGTTGCTCTTTTATGAAAGTTCCGAAACTTCCTCGAGTTTTAGTTCCTTGCGTAAAAACATTCCCGTGTACGATTTCG
>JALWEA010000405.1 GCA_027039465.1 Calditrichia bacterium
CCTCCGTAAAGCGCTATCCCTCTTAAGGGCACCTTAAAGCGTGAAATGAAAAAAGGCCCGTGGAAACCGCTCAATGACACACTGAAAAAAGTGTATATCGATACCGGAGAAAACGGCATTTTCAGTTACGAAGAGTTCACGGCCATCACCTCCCGGGGACAGATGGAATTCATCACTCCGGAAGAGATTGCCAACGTAGTTATTTGGGAAATTAAAGGCGGCAATACCGGTCATGATATCATCAATGCGTTGGATAACGCCACTATGGGACCGACCTACCGCGCCGGTTATTTGCGCGGCAGCGCATTACAAAAGATGTTACGTTTACAAAAAGAACACCATTCTGATAGCGTGGCCTTTGAATTGTTAGGGCCTCCCAAATTAAGCAAACTGCTCTATGAAGCTTATCTTTTAAAACGTTGTAAATTCAACATGGACGAAATATTGCAACACAGTGCCGAATTTCTGTCCAATTGTACTTTGGAATTGATTCGTACCGATCACAAACTGCGCAGCGAAATTCTTTCCATCGGCATTCCCATTTTACTACCGGACGGCAAACATCTTTTGCGCGGTCCCGAGATGAAAATCCCAGCCTATCGCGGCAGCAATGAACTGGAAATTACGCCGGAAAATATCGAAAAATGGGCGGCAGAAGGTTGGGTGGATTTACGCCCGGAAAATTTTAAAGTTTGGCAAGAGCGCATTCGTAAAATCAAAAAAGAAGTGGATGCTATCCCCCAAGACGACACGAGTTCCAAATACGATCGTGATCGCGAATACTGGTACGAAACCAATGAATTACAACCAGGAAAAATTGTCGGTTGGTTATTTTTGCAGGAAGAACAAGGTTTACGCATGAAGGAATAGGAATGCAAAAAAAGATCCGCATTGCCATAGACGGCCCGGCTGCTTCGGGCAAAAGCACTACAGCCCGGCTTCTTTCGAAGAAGCTGGGCTATTTGTATATTGACACCGGCGCCATGTATCGCGCAGCCACCTTGGCCGTGCTTCGCGCCGGAATCGATGTGAATGACGAGCAAGCCGTTGAACGCTGCGTTCGGGAAAATAAAATCACCTTACGCATCAAAAACGGCGAACAGCGCACCTATTTAAATGACGAGGATGTCAGCGATTTAATCCGCACCCCGGAAATTAATAATGTCATCAGTATTATTTCATCTTACCCCAAGGTTCGGCAAATACTTATTGAGCAGCAGCGGGCTTTGGCCAAAGAAGGGGGCATTGTGATGGACGGCCGGGATATCGGCACCGTGGTCTTACCGGATGCCGAGCTGAAGGTGTTTTTGGTAGCCGGTTTGGAAGAACGCGCCCGTCGCCGGCAAAAGGATTTGGAAAAACAAGGTATTCATTTGAGCCTGGAAGAAATCAAAGAGGAAATTGCCAGGCGTGATAAATTGGATTCCGAACGGGATATGTCGCCTCTGCGCAAAGCCCCTGACGCCCGCGAATTGGACACGACCAACCTGACCGTTGAGCAACAGGTAGAAATTATTTACAATTGGGCGCAGGAGATTTTAAAGGCGCGGGAATGAGGAGGATGAAGTTAAGAGTTGAATGGGGAAGTCGTTATTCGTGTATTCGTTATTCGTTAATCGTATGTGGGTTAAATTGTTGAATAGTTGAATGAGTAAAATTGTTATTCGAAAAGGGTTGTCATTGCGAACGATCCCGCGAGCCTGCGAGCGGGAGAGTGAAGCAATCCCTTACACCATTCCCAGACGGTGTGTTTTTGTAGGAGATTGCTTCGTCGCTTTGCTACTAATTACATATTGTGGCACGTCCATCTCTCGAAACGATTCTGCCTTTAATCTTGGAATGTTCTATGTAAGGGCGAAGCATTTCCGTCAAGACGCTGCAAACTCAAAAAAAATAACGTTGTGCAACCAAAAACATCGATTGTTTCTTTTTTAGTTAGGGAAATGCTTCGCCCCTACAATCTCACCTTGAACCAAACTTTACTGTTAAAAACGTTTTCTAAAGGCAAAACGCATCAGCAATCCCACTATGATGTAAATAATCGCCAAGAAAATCAATGTAAATTTTAATGTTGATGAATAGTAGGCCAATAAAGGAAACAGTTTATTCTGAGAACCCGTAAGCAGTGCAATCAAAAAGCAATTTTCAAGCACATCAAACAAAGCCGCAATTAACGGGAACCAAACCAAATAGTTACCAATTCGCGCAAGCCATTCCAAAGTTCCGACAAACATTTTGGCAATTTTAAAAGCGGCTAACGAAAGGAAGAGCGAATAGGTCAGCAAAAATAAAAAATCCAATCCGAGACTTAATGCGGCAAACATTTTCGCCGTTGAATTCCAAGACGTTAGAATTTGTTGCGCTTGGGCAAGACTTTTGGATAGTTCAAAAGACACAATACCATTCGGCGCGGCAAGGGTTCGTAACGGCTGATCAATTTGCCCCAAGACCAATAGCAGTAAAACGGTTAAAACGCCCGATAGCCAAAGCATTTTCTTTTCATATTGCGGCGCCAGCCACGAAAAAGGATTAGTACTTAATGAATTCATGGAACGATCATCCTTTGTTTAAATTTAAATTGCGAAAATTCGATCAAAAAGGCATAAACGAATTTAAACCGCAAACTTTGCAGCCGCAATGCCTACCAATGCGCCCAATATTGCCGACATAATGAGAATGGGAATCCATGCTTTTTTGTCTTCTTTCGAAACGACGATGACAATGGGCAATGCCGCTAATTCGGCCACCAGTAAACCTTTAAGCCACGGCGCCATCGGCATTTGGATGTAAGAAATGAAAATGCCCAAAACCACCCAATGAACAAAAGCCGACCAATTGGCATATTTGTCCATTTTTTGAATAACCATCGGGATGACGTCAATGATGCCGGCAACCACGCCGATCAGTAAGGAAACGAGCAATCTTGTCATTTTTCTATTTCTCCTGTTTTCGTTGCATCGTGG
>JALWEA010000406.1 GCA_027039465.1 Calditrichia bacterium
CAAAGTGGAAGATAACAGGCAGAATCGTATCGAGGGACGGACGCGCCATAACATGTCAATAGTAGCGGGTGAGTGAAGCAATCCCCTCCAAAGCGGCAACAGCAGACGTAAGGGATTCTTCATCACCTCCCGATTTTCCGGCCTCGTAATGACAGGCTTTTTAAAATTCCCAACTTAATCGCTCAGTTTACGAGAAATTAATTTTACTTCTGTCGGAGTTACAATGGCTGCTGTTCAGGCAATTATTTTTGATTTGGGGCGCGTACTGGTCGATGTGCGATTTAATCGTGAAAGTTTGGATTTTTTTGGCGTCAGTCCCGATGACAAAGACATGGAAAAAATTTTAACCGCCGCATTTAACAACCCTCTTTTTCGGGATTATAATATGGGGAAAATTTCCACGGATGATTTTTATCGTGCTTTTACCCGTGAGCATCATTTGCAAATGGATTTTGAAACCTTTAAACAAAAATGGTGTTCCGTCTTTGCCCCGGTTGAGGGCATGGAAGCATTGTTTCGGCAGGTAAAAGCGCAGTATCCGGTGGGCTTACTTTCCGATACCGATCCGTTACATTGGGAATACTGCCTGGAGCATTTCCCTTTTTTACAATTAATCGAAAAGCCGACCTTGTCTTTTGAAATCGGTGCTTTGAAACCCATGCCCGTGTGTTATTTGAAAGCGGCCGAAAATGTCGGTTATTCGCCTGAGGAATGTTTGTTTATTGATGATCGTCCGATAAATGTGCAAGGCGCCGAACGAGTAGGCATGAAAGGCCTTGTTTTTCAAAATGCGGGGCTTTTAAAAGAGTCATTCAAAGAATTCGGCATTTTAATTTAATCTTCTTTTTGATCGTTATCCTTATCTTCTTTTGATTCCGCCTCCCGTTGTTCTTCTTCCACCTTATTGGCCAAACGGATGGCAAAGGTTTCAATAATACCGGCTATGACCAATAATGGAATCACAATAATCGCAAAGCTTTGCAAGAATGGTTGAAAGGCCGAAACGGATTGATTAAAAACCGTACAATTCAATAAATGGCAGTTGAATTCAATCGCCAAACTAAAAGCGACAAAAGCGGCGGGCAATTCAAAAATGGCTACGGGATTCAAAAGAGAGATGTAGTAAAACTTTCCTTCCAATGTGTGGTAAGTGACCACTCCGATGTTCAAACCCGTCCAAACGGCAAAGACGAAGGGCAGAGCCGGAACATAGCCGGAAATCAAATCGACGAACAGAGAAAGAAGGTTCATCGTAAAAATAAAGGCGAACAAAACCAAAGGGCGCCAATTTTTGTGGGCAATGTCGTCCAACTTGCGCGCCACCCACAAGGGGTAGGCCAATAAAAGCTTAAACCTTCTGTAATAAACAAAAGGAGCCAGCGTGTAGCCCACAAAAAATAGTAAAATGCTAAACAGAAAAATCCTGAGATTAATCATTGCCAGAGCGTGTTGAATTGCAGCAATCATCATTTACTCCGCAAATCTTTAAATCCTTTTAAACCGAACAGCCCTTCGCAGGAAGTTACGGCATTAATAACCGATTGTTCCACAACCTCGCTCAAAATGGCCGCCGTAAGATCAATGGGCGCCTCGGTCTGCGGTACGCTGATCACAAAAGAAACATCGCCGTCGAAACTGGTGTGTGAAGGGATAATTCTGCGGGCAAGCGCCAAATGCACCCGATTAGCCAGGTAGTAAGCTTCGGCTTTGGTCAATTTGACATTCGTCAGAACCGCACTTAAAACCGTATTTTGATTCATGCCTACTTGAGGATTTTGCCAGCGTATTTTGGGGTTTCGAGCGGCTAAAAAAGTATTGTCCTCGTTTAGGGCTCCGGCTAAAATTTGACCGTCAAAATCAATCACATCGCCAACGGCGTTTACAACACTGACCGCTAGGAATTCAAATGTGCCGTTTGTGATCTGGGCAACGCCCAAACCGCTTTTCATGGCGAAGTTCAATCCGGCCCATTTCCCTACGCTTACACCGCTGCCCGCGCCGATGTTGCCCGATTTAAGAAAATCGTGATTTGCCGAAAGTAGAGCCTGCTTGCCGTCTTCCGCTGTCGGGAAGGCGTGTGCATTACCCACGTTTTTGTCAAAAACAACGGCGGCCGGAACAATGGGAACGACTCCGTAGGCGGTCTTAAATCCGCTGCCCATGCGTGCCAATTCTTCCATGACGCCTTGTGCGCAACCCAGCCCGAAGGCGCTTCCGCCCGTTAAGACAAGGGCGTGAATTTCCCGCACTTTTTTATCGGGTTGCAGCAAAGCAATTTCCCGCGTTCCCGGTGCGGCGCCAAAGGCATATCCCGAAGCAATGTTGCCGGACGGCGGCAAAATGACCGTGCAACCCGTACCGTTGACTAAGTCCGTAAAATGGCCTATTTTAATGGATTCAATCATGCAAAATCCGATCCAAAAATTTTGTTCTGTTTTTTTCAATGTACGATAAAGCACAAATTCAGTTCAAATTTAAGAGTTTTGCTAAAATTTGCTAATATTTTTTTACTTTCAGGCGATATTATATTCCGGATTGATTTTTTGTATTTTTTGTTTTTGTTAAGGTAAGTTAAATCATTTTGAATTCGGAGTAGCATTGGAAATTCAATCGGCAATTGACACAAAAGTAAGAAATGGCATTGGCATGAAAACCGTTTTGGTTGTTGATGATATTATGAGTGTGCGCGAAATGTTAAGCGATTTTTTGAAAATGCAAGGCTACAAAACTTATGAGGCGGAAAACGGAGTGGTCGCGCTTGAAGTTTTGCAAAAACATTCACCCGATCTAGCCATTGTTGATATTGAAATGCCCGAGATGAACGGCCTGGAATTTTCCCGACGGGTTTTGGAAAAAAATCCGGACTTTCCCGTGATAATCATTAGCGCCTATTTGGAAAAATATTCGGTTGAATACATCCGCAGCTTGGGTATTAAAACGATGCTGCGCAAACCCATCAATTTAACTCAATTGAATGAGGTAATTCAACGCATCCTAGCCTAAGGCGTTTTAAATTCTCCTAAAATTTTTCTTTGTACTTTCCTTTTATTTTTTGTAAAGGTCTTTTTCTACTTCTTCAAAAGCCGTATATTTCACTCTTACGCCAAACATGCGGTTTTTTGCCGAACGTCGCGCTTAAGTTGCATAGCGGGAATGCGGCGAATGCCCATTAAATTCGGCTCTAACAGTTCCTTGCAAAAAAGGAGAATACCATGCCTGACTTGACGAAAATCTTTAGGCCTTCTTCCATTGCGCTCATCGGCGTTTCGCGCAAAGAAGGTTCGTTGGGGAAAAAGTTTTTGGATGCGATTCTGCGCATGAAATATCAAGGTGAAATTTACATCATCAATCCCAAAGCAGAGCAAATTTCGGGGATTAAATGCTTTCCCGATTTGCAATCGTTGCCGCAAAAACCGGATTTGGCGGTTATTTTGCTACCTTACAAATTTGTGCTGGCCACGCTTGAAGAGTTGGGCAAGAACGCCATTCAAAATGTCATTGTGATTAGCGCGGGCTTTAAGGAAATCGGCGGCAAGGGAATCGAACGGGAAAAGCAATTGGTGGAAATTGCCAAGCGCTACGGGATGAATGTACTCGGCCCCAATTGCATGGGCATTTTTAATACGGATCCTGCAGTTTCTTTTAATGGCACTTTTTCCCCCACGTTACCCAATCCCGGACACGTGGCTTACATTTCGCAAAGCGGCGCTTTGGCCGTGGCCATTATGGAACTAACGGCACAAAGCGATTTGGGCTTTTCCGTATTCGTCAGCACGGGCAACAAAGCCGTAATTTCCGATCATCATGTTCTCGAGTTTTTAAAGGAAGATGCCAATACTTATTTGGTAACCCTGTATTTGGAGAGTATTGACAATCCCCCTGCCTTTTTAAAAGCAACTCAAACTCTGGCCGTGCGGAAGCCCGTTTTAGCGGTCAAGGCGGGGCGCACGGAAAGCGGCAAAAAGGCAGCTTCTTCCCATACGGGAGCATTGGCTAATCCCGAGTACATCATGGATGGCTTTTTGAAACAATGCGGCGTGTTGCGTATGGATTCCGTGGAAGAAATGTTTGATGCCGCGCGCGCCCTGGCCGCCCAACCGCTGCCGAAGGGCCGGAACATTGCTGTCGTTACCAATGCCGGAGGGCCTGGGATTTTAGCCAGCGACGCTTTGGAACAACAAGGCTTTAAACTGGCTCGATTTGAAGAAACAACCGTTGAAAAACTGCGCGCTCTTTTACCGGAAGAGGCGGCCTGTACCAATCCCGTGGATATGATTGCCAGCGCCACCCACGAAACCTATCGCGATGCTTTGGACATTGTTTTAAGGGATGCCAATGTCAACGGGGTGCTTTTGATCATTGTCAAGCCGCCGGTTGATACGACACCGGCATTAATTGCCGAACATTTGGAACCGATTCTAAAAAACACCGATAAAACCGTCATTCCCGTTTTAATGGCTCAACGCGACGAAACGGCCGGGATTGAAATCTTTAAACGCTTGAATTTACCGTTATTTTCCTATCCGGAATCGGCGGCCAAAGCCTTGGGAACCATGCTGCGTTACCAAAATGTCCGGCGGCAATTGCAGCAGATTGAAAAAGGCCAGCAGGCGACGCCCGTTTTATTTCCGCCACTGAAACCGGCTTCAGGTACATCGGGTCAAACGCCGTTGAGAGATTTACTTTCCTTGTTAGCCGCTTACGGATTACCGCTGGCCGATTATGCCATTGCCACACAGGCCGACGAACTTTTGCGATTCATGCGTAATCGCTCGGGTAAGTTTGTATTGAAGATCGCCAACGAACAAATTTTACACAAAACCGAGCATGGGCTGGTTCGTCTCAATATTGCTTCGCAGGAAGAATTACTAACCGCCGTTAAACAAATGCAGGAGAAAGCGCAGGCTTTACTTCCCGAAGGAACCGAGCCGCTCTTCTTAATTCAACAACAATTGACCTCGGGTTTGGAACTGGTTTTAGGCGGCAAACGGGATGCTCAATTTGGCCCGATCGTCATGTTTGGTATTGGCGGAATTTTTGTGGAAGCGCTTAAAGACATCAGTTTTCGTATTGCACCGTTGGCAATAAGCGAGGCGCGGCAAATGATTGACGAGCTGAAAATGCAGACTTTGCTCAATGGTTTTCGAGGCTTGCCCAAAGTAGACCGCGACCGACTGGCCGAATTAATAGCCGCGTTCAGCCGTTTGCTTGCCGAACACAAGGAGATATCGGAAATGGATTTAAATCCGATTATCGTAACGCAGGACGGAGCGTTTATTGTTGACGTGCGGGCTACGGTTGGGAAGTAAAGATGAAAGACAAAAGACAAATGAAAAATGAAAAATGACAAAGGGGTATGTTCTTGTTTATCACCGGATTACGTCTCCTTCTCATCGAAGAAGAGAGGGGGAATGAGGGGGTGAGTTATAATTACAGGGTCTGATCCGTAATCACAAAAACAGAAGAATGAAAGCTTCGATGAAGGTAAGCCGTAACTACATTTTTTTTATTTTGGTTTTAAGTGTGATGTCCTTAAGGGGACAAAACTATTACTGGCCCACAACCGCCAGCAAGCACATGTCTTCGGGATTTTGCGAATATCGTCCGGGACATTATCATTCGGCCATTGATATTAAAACGTGGAACCGGGAAGGGTACCCGGTTTTTGCCGTGGATGACGGACGCATTGTCAAAATTCGCATTTCACCGTTTTTTTACGGCAAGGTCATGTATTTGAAATTGAAAGACGGCCGTTATGCTGTTTACGCCCATTTGAAAAAATTCATTCCGAGTATTGAAAAAGCCATCCGACAATTGCAACTGGAAAAGCGCCGCTATTCCGTAACATGGCAGCCCAAAAACTGGCGCGTTAAAAAAGGCGAACTCTTGGCTTACACGGGTCAAACCGGCATCGGGGTGCCGCACTTACATTTCGAAATTCGGGATGCGCACAATCATCCGTTGAATCCGTTGAAATTTTACAAGGACGAAATCAAAGACACCATTGCCCCCATTTTGCAAGAGCTGCTGGCCATTCCATTGAATGCCAACAGCACCGTTAACGGATCACACCTTCCGCAAGTTATTCCTTTGCTCAAAGGGCCAAACCATATTTACCATCTCAAAGATTCTTTGAGCGCCTACGGCACCATCGGGCTGGCGCTGCGCAGCTACGATATGGCGGACGGGGTTTACAATAAGTTTGCTTATTATCAAAGCCGTATGTTCCTGGACGACAAGGAAGTATTTGCCGTTTCTTACGATACGCTTGATTTTGGCAAGACGCGCCTGGCCGATGTGGAGGTTTACTATCCTTTTAAAGTTTTGTTGCGCAAACGCTTTCGCAAAATGTTCATCGAGCCCTTTAACACGTTACCTTTTTATTACAAATCACCAGGCAACGGTTTTTTGCGGATTGAGGGCAAAGCCCATCATTTCCGTTTAGAGGTCAGCGATTTTTATGGAAACACCAGTACGGTGGAAGGGCGCATACAAAGCGAAATTAATTTCACCCCGAAAATTCAATTGGCTAAAAAATTCGGGCATTTTGCTTTTTTAAAATTCACCCTGCCTTCCGATATTTTAACGATTGATTTTCACTATTCCGTCGATGGCAAGCAGTGGAATCCGATCGACTATTACGAGATTTTGGACAATGTTTTCTTGAAAAACGGGCTGCACACCTTTTTTATTAAAGCGGATATTAGAGATTCCAATGCCACCGCTTTGCGCCTGACTTTTACAAAACAAGGCTTTTTGCCACGCACATGTTTCATCGCTTTAAGCGATTTTTACGCTCGTTCCCACTTTAGACTAATGAATGCGGGCAAACGTTTTATTGTCGTTACGGATTCGTTTACCTGCTGCCCAAATTTAATAGCTACCGTAACAACGGATTCCAACCCAACAAACCTCCGGCCGGTTATCCACGGACAACAAGCGGAATGGGTTTTACCGTCCCCTAAAGCACAGCGTGCTTCGGTGCATTTAACGCTGAAATTTCCGACCGCTTCTCTGATGGATACTTCGTTTTCCTACTACACCCTATTCCCGAACAGGGCACAAAAAATGTCGTTTTTTGACGAGACTCTGCGGCTGCAAACCAAAGAAGAAACCGTTTACGATACCCTGCTTTTTACGCTTACTCAAAGCGATACCATGCCGGTTGTTAAAGGTATTCCCGTTTTGAGCCCGGTTTACACTTTTGACTGGTATCCGCAAATTTTTCGCCTTGCGGCCAACTTGACGATCAAAGCCGACGCAGCTTTTACATTATGGCAAAAAATCGGCGTGTGCACCATGGATCGATCGGGAAGGCTTCATTGGCGCGGCGGTAAAGTTGATTCGCTGCAACAAAGTGTAACCACGCATATTAAAACGCTAAACCGCTTTTTGTTGGCCGCCGACACAGTGGCGCCCGGCCTGCGAATTTTAAAACCCGCACCGAATGCAATCGTACAAAAATTAAAAGAAATTCGGCTGACACTTGATGACGCGCTTTCGGGCATCGGCACGGATCGCAATATTCAACTTTTTGTGGACTCGACTTTTGTTGTACCGGAATGGGATCCGGAACGCAAATTGGTTTTTGGCCATCCGGCAGTCCGCTTAAAACCCGGCCGGCATCAAATTACGGCCATTGTGCGCGATATGGCTGGAAATTGGAATAAAAAATCCTTAATATTCAGCATCGAGAAAAGAAGGTAAACCGAATGATTCCAATAGCCGATGAAAGCCCCAAAGGGTACACGCCTTTTGTCAATTACGGCTTGATTACCGTCAATATTTTGATTTATTTTTTCTGGCAACAGCACACGCAGCAATTTGTGTTAACTTACGGCCTGATACCGGCGCGTCTGTTTACGCCGGGTGAGCAGGCTTTTGGCATTTTGACCATTTTTACCTCCATGTTCATGCACGGCGGCCTTGCTCATTTATTCGGGAACATGCTCTATTTGTACATTTTCGGTGACAACATTGAATATACCCTCGGCCATGTGCGTTATTTTTTCTTTTATATTTTCATGGGCATTGCCGCGGCCTTAACACAGGTTTTGTTAGCGCCGAATTCAACCGTGCCCATGATCGGAGCCAGTGGTGCGATATCGGGCGTCCTGGGTGCCTATTTGCTCAAGTTCCCAAGAAACCGCATCACGGTTTTAATTTTTCTGTTCATTTTCATTGACGTCATTCATATTCCCGCTGCCATTGTTTTGCTGATTTGGTTTGCCTTCCAGTTAATAAACGGATGGAGCGCCTTGTTGCCAGGTTTGCAGGGAGGCGTGGCTTGGTTTGCGCATATCGGCGGATTTATTGCCGGTTTTGCGCTTATTAACTTTTTTGAACCCCGCAGACAGGGCCGTGCTTGGCTTTAGAATCGGATCATTTTCGATTTAATTGGAAACCGGCCGTTTTTAGATTACCTTTGCTTAGGATTAAATAGATGAGTGGGAAGGCCGTTAAGGGTGTAAGGGTTGAAGGGGGCGTTATCCGTTATTCGTATATTCGTTAATCGTGGAAGGTTGAATGGTTGATTGGTTAAATGGTTGAATGGGGAAAGCGTTATTCGTAAAGAATGTCATTGCGAACGATCCCGCTAGCAGGCTCGCGGGATCGCTACTATTGACATGAAGAGGGCTGTCATTCTGAATGGAGTCCCGAGAATCGGGACGGAATGAAGAATCCCTTACGTCCGTTGCTGGTTTGGAGGAGATTCTTCTCCCGACACGTCGGGATCGGAATGACAAGGCTGGCCTTATGTTAATTTATTAATAATCCGTGGCGACAGCCATGGTTCAGTTCCTCGCAATGTCTATTAAGAAAAAAGTCAAGATATATACCACCCCTTTATGCAAAAAATCCTTTTTTTTGCATTCTGACTTTTGGGCTCACTTTCATTGCCTCGAAGCTGCGATCAACAGCATTTAATCATGCGAAGCATGATTTTTTGGGCTTTCGGATTCTGCAATATTCTCTAAGCTAACCGCCACCAGCTCCTTGACCGTCTTGAACAGAGCTCACTCTCTAGCTCAAGTTCAAGACGGTCAAGGAGGAATACTTAAGGCGATCATTGCATTATTGACAGCATCCTTAAGATTCTTACTTTACCGGTTAAATTATACGTCTATTTGAGTCTCGAGGACTATGGTAAAATTTGGAATTTTTTAAATTAGGGAGAAGATTATCCGACAGCCTGGCTCTCGAAGAGCAACATTGCGATTGAATCTTTTCTCCCTAATTCCAGAATCTCACCCTCTTTTAAATGCTGTTTTTTACCATTCCCGTTTGTTTATTAGCCCAATATTTTT
>JALWEA010000407.1 GCA_027039465.1 Calditrichia bacterium
GTATTGGTAGCCAGCAAATTGGCGCCGACCGGTAAATCGAAGGTATCGCCGTGCCAGTGAAAGGCCGTAAAGTTTTCCGGAAACGAAAACAATCCTTCTTTGTTTTGCCGAATGCCTTTTACGGGAAACCAACCGATTTCCTTCAATGAATTTTTGTAAACCCGGGCACCAAGGGCAGCGGCAATCAATTGCGCGCCTAAGCAAATACCCAGAACCGGTTTACCCGCTTTGATGGCCGAACGGATGAAGGCTTTTTCCTGCGCCAGCCAGGGGAATTTGCCTTCGTCATTAACGCCCATCGGCCCGCCCATAATGATCAGTCCGTCGATTTCTTCAAGAGCGGGTAGCTTCCGATCTTCAAAAAAACGCGTTACCGTCAAGGTATGCCCGTGCTTCGTCAGCCACGGCTCAATACTGCCCAAACCTTCGAACGGTACATGTTGTAAATAGTGAATACGCATTGTTCTACCTTTTTTCTGCTAATGCCCTTTAGCCCGTTTCTTTTTCCAGAAGAACAAAACAATCAGCGCCAACAACGGGATGCTGATCATGCCTAAAACCTGCGACCAACCTGCGATAAGTAAAATTTTGTGCAACAAATCGGCATGCTTGCCTGGGGCATCCGGTAACTGCCCGGTTACATCGGCAATGTGGTGGAGTATATTCACGGCCAGCGACTTTTTGGGAATTTCCTGATGACAGCCTAAACACAATCCACGCCGATCCAACCAACCGCGTTCTTCGTTGTTCAAAGGTCTTGAAAGCTTAAAATGATGGCCAACCGTTTGTAATTGCTCACCATCCCGGGTTACAACCGCCGACCAATCTTTCTTTAGACCTGGAATCGGTTCGATTTGCGTACGTGCGTTTTTGGTCAGAATCGTGCCGTCCGGGGCGGCAATATCCACGACCCGTCCTTTTTCCCATGAACCGTTCAGGCGACCTCCGTCAATACCATAACCGGCGGCTTTGGCCGAAGCATGGCACGATTCACAACTACGAGCATGTCCATTGGTGTGCGGTTGGACCGGCGCCATGTCGATGGCAAGCTGGCCTTGTTCTCCGCCGCCTTCGGTACCCGCAGGCGTTCGGTAAATACGATTTTTGACGACCGTTTTACCGTTTTGATCCACAATGGTGTAATTAACCTGACATCCTGGAATCAGCGGCGTAATACGTCCTTCGCCATTTACACCAAGCGCTGGATCTTCCCAACGCAGATAGGAATGCGTTTCTTTAACATGCCCCGGAATCTGAAACGCGTTTCCTTGCGGATCTTTATTCGCCTTTCGATGAGCGGCACGGGTATGGTAGTGTCCGGCCGCCACCCAGTCGTAGCCATGAGAATTTTTAGAATAATCGATTTTGACATGACAACCGTAACATTGCGGCGCCCATTGGGCATGGCAGGTGTAACATTCCATTTGTCCCACATGTTGCGGAATGGAAACCATGGCCACTCTGGCGTCCAATTCCAATTGGTCTTTTTCCGCTAGTAATTTCAAAGGCTTCAATTCCAAATCTTTGCCACCTGCAGTATGTACAATCACCAAATTGCCCCTTCGCACCACATTGCCGAAGGGATTCCCGCGCGCCGTTAACAGGTAACCGTCCTCAGGCGGATAAACAGTACCCTTCCGCTGCATTGCCAACAAATCTTTAGTCACACCGCGAGGGCCGTTGCCCAATTTTCGGCCGAACTCATCCCCGTAACCCAAAGGCAATTCCCATGGATAGCGATCGGGCGTTCCGTGGCAATCGGTACATTCGATTTCAACCGACCCCAAGGTTGTACCGGCTAAAAATCCGTCGCCGTGAACATCCAACGTGGTGTGACAGTCCTGACAAACCATGTGATATTTGGTATTGTGGATATCGCCTTTCATAGACAAATAGTGTTTGGTGTGCAATTTCGGTTGCGCCGCACCGCCGTCTCCCCACGGCGATTCGTAAGCCGATTCCATTAACCCTTGAAACGAAACGCCGATACGCTTTCCGCGGTCATGACAGGTAGTACAGGTTTCAACCGGAATACCGCTGTAGGTGTGGCCGTTGACTGTTACCTTGGCCTTGCGTGTGGATTGAATTCGGTGGACAAGTAAATGCCCGGGTTTGTCTTTGGGAATAGTCGGATCGTTACCTTCGTACAAGCCTTCGTTGCTGTATGGGGTGTGGCAGGCCGAACATCCCATGCCGCGATAATCACCGCGCGCTTGTCGGCCACGAACAGCCAAATGGCAGCGTTGACACTCCTGACGAATGTAGGTAAAAGCAGCTTTTTGAGGACGTTTCACCACTTCCTTGGGATCGGCAGGCGCCCTTGGAACTTGCACTATGCTATCAGGAAAAGCCTGAGGTTCAAGTTGCTTCAATTTTTCTTTGTACGCGCGATATGCTTCGGTTCCCAAACGGACATGCGGATCCGAAGGATTTTTAACATTATAATTGGCCCAATGGGCATGATATCCGGTAAGTCCGCCGGCACTCCAGGCCACGCCCTGTATCTTGCCCGCTTCCGTCATCATCAGGCTTTGCCACTGCGCCTTCACTTCCTGTAGATGACAAAGCCCGCAAGTGTTTTCATTAATCCACGGGCTTCCGGGATCGGCATAGAATCTGCCGCTATGCGCTGCCTTTTTAGTGGTCGCTTTGGGATTTCCGCCGTGGCAAACCACGCATCCGCTGGGATCTCCGTATTTAGCACCCAACGTACGGATTTGTTGCATCATTGGAGAGTCGGGTGTGCGAATATCTTCAATCCCTTTGTGGCAGCTCAGGCAGCCGCTCGTTGACTGAGCACGTAAACCCGAAAGCGTAAAAATCGCCAAAACGGCTAGAAAAATCTTCGTTTTAAAAAGAACAGTTTCCAGGCGAAAAAGTTTTTTTATTACCATTACGCCTCCTATTTCAATTCAGAGAGAAAAATTTAATTCCCTCTAATTTATTTTTAGAAATGGAATCGCCTTCGATGTGCATTAAAAGTCAACCACCTGCAAGGGGTCAAATTCTTGCTGCAAATTTTCCAGCTCTTTTTTAATCCTCCCCAACCGCTTGTACAAAGCCTGCTCGTAAATCAAATCGATTTTGGAGAACAGCGCTTCACGCTCCAATTTCATTTCCATGGCGGCCAGCATGGTGTATTCACCGAACGGCCAACGGAAGGTAAGCGGTTGCATATCGCCCTGGTACGGCAGATAAAAATCTCCCAGACGCAAACGTTTGATGCGCCTTCCGTTACCTTCCTGTTCCGAATGGAACGGAATGACGATGGACGGTTTACCCGAAAGCAACACTTCCATGGTAGAGCCGTAACCGCCGTGTTGAATCACCAAATCACTTTGGTTAATGGCTGCGATGCCGTCCACCCAATCAGTAAAGACCACATTAGCCGAACGTCCCTGAAACAACTTGGCCGGAACGCTGCGCGCCGTGGTTACCAACACACGGAAATCCGTTTTGTCAAACACCGATAGAATCGCTTCGAAAAACTGCCGCTCGTTAAATCGATTGGCGCCGCCGCCAATGGTCACATACACCCTTGGTAAATCGTTCTGTTCGGCAAAAAAGGGAATCTTTTGCGCGCCGCCGGAAATTTCCGCCAGAGGCCCGCTGAAAATCACCTTAACATCATCGGGCGGTTTAACAGGTTCGATTTTCGGCGAGGCCGGAATCAGATACAAATCACCCCGCAGCAAATCTTCCGCCTGCTGAATATCCGTAACGGAAAGACTATCGAGCAACTCGGCAAACGGCGCCAAAGCATCCGGCGGCACCATTTGCGGCTTTTTTCGCAGCCACCAAAAAAATCTCGGATCGGGCGGGAAGCCGGCCTGCCTTGTAATTTGCACAACCGGAACGGAAAGTTTTTTCCCCAGCAAAAAGGTTAAAAAATGCGTATCGCCGACCAACACATCCGGCTTAAAACGGGTGGCAATTTTTTCCAATTGCCGGAAACGTCGTTTAACGATTTTTTGCGAAACGTAACCGTCGCGCGGCACCTGATAGGCCAGTCCGTCAAAGGCCAAAAACACCGGCGGGCGTTCAGGCGGCGCCGAAAGTACCACTTTGGGTAAATGCGGCTTGCGGAACTGCCAGCGCAAAATTTTTTCCTGTTTGGTGTTCAATAAAAAGGTCTCGATTCCGGCATTCAAGCCGTCGGCGTAATGCTTGTTTTCCAAAACCAGGGCTGTTTGCACACCGGATGCTTGCAGTTTTTTAGCCAAATAAATGGTTCGCGAAACATGCCCTTTACCGCCACCGTGATCACTGGGAATAAGCAAAACCCGTTTCATATTAATCCTCGTCCAATATTTCAATCGTTCCGGTTTGTCCGTTCATGCGTATCCATTGTCCCGATTTCAAACGTTTGGTTACCTCAGGTACGGCGGCGATCATGGGAATGCCGAATTCCCTCGCGATAATTGCTCCGTGCGACAGCGCGCCGCCGATTTCCGTAATAATGCCTCCGGCCAACACCATTAACGGTGTCCAGCCCGGATTGGTGGCCTTGGTAACCAAAATATCGCCGCGTTCGAACTGCGCACCTTCATCGGCCTGTAAAATCACCTGCACCCTGCCTTCCTTAAAGCCAGGGCTGCAAGGAATTCCCGTCAGCGCCGCTTCCGTTTTGTCGGATTCGGCCAACGGCAGCCAGCGATCGCCCATTTGTTTAATGCGCGTAGGGTGCGTCATTTCCATTTGCTTATTGCGCAAAAGACGCCGTTGCTGAATTTTCAAAATCAATTCCTTGCCGGAGAGCCCACCCTTGACCAGAGCGTTTACTTCCGGCCAGGTTAAATAAAAAACGGATTGATCGTCATTAAAAAATTCTTTGCTTAATCGGGTTAAATGCCCTTTTAAGGCGGCAAACAAACGCACGATTTGTTGTTTCAAAATTTCACGTTCAAAACTAAAATATTCCGCTTTTTTGAGCAGGTATTTAAATATTTTTTGTTTTAGCCAGGATTTACTTTTCAGGCGGCTCAGGGCTTCCTGCTTTAACTCCACCCGCTCCCGTTCCAGCTTGAGCAATTGTTCCTGCAAATCGAATCCGTTGCGTCGATAACGGGCATAGTTGCGCAGCGACTGCAGAATGTAGCCGGGATTTTCCGACCAGCGCGGATAAATCAATTCAAATTCGTGCAAAGCGCCGTGACCGTAATGTTCAAAATACATATCAATAGCTTTACGCAAGGGATCCCGCTTCGGCTGTTTGGATAGCCAATCCTGTAATTCTTCCACGGTTAATTTGGAAAACATTTCGCGATATTTTTCGTTTTTTCGGATCCATTGACCGATTTCCCAAAGCGCACGCGCAGGTTGGGTGCTTGCCACATCGCCAATGCCCTGCAACAATTTGGCGGCCTTTATTCCGCTATCGGTGCACCATGCTACACAAACCTTATCCAAAGCCTGGTAATAAATCTCCGCAAAAATCGTAACCGAAATGTGCAAATTCATAACCCTGCGCGACCAATTGAGCAGGCGCTTCATTTCTTTCAGGCGAAACCGCGGCGTTGCGTTCTCGGGAACCTGTAACACTTGTTTGGGGATGGAACGATTCCACGGCCAAACTTTGTAAGGCAGGCGCAACAAAAAGAAGCCGAGTCGCAATGCCAGGTAACCGAGCTTAAAAACTCCGGCAACGGTCTTTAAACTTACCTTACGTTCGGGACTTAAATAAGTGCTCAAATAGAATGCTTCCAGTACGCGCCGGAAAGCATTTTGATTAAAATAAACCTTGCCCTCGTAAAGGGTGAAAAGCGGCTGTTTGGGCATGCGCAAACCCAAATTACGCAAGAAGTAACGGTAGGCTCCGTTGGTCATGGGCTGCAAAATACTCCAACTGAACGGTGTTACCACATCGGGAATCACCTCACCCACGTTTTCGTCCGTCCAAATAATGCCGGATTTTAACGTGGTTATCGGGCGAAATTGCAAGAAATAGTAGTTTTGTCCGTCATAAGCCCATTCCACATCCACCGGATTGCCGGATTCTTTTTCCAATCGTAAAAGTTGTTGAACAAAGGTTTCAATTTGAGGCAAATCGGCGGCGCTTGTACCAAAGTCCGGCATACCTTCGCGGAGCTTTTCCCTATTCAGGGAAATTTGTTTGGGAATAGCTTGTCCGTCCACCAATTGCCGACCGCTTCCGGCAACATACTCGATCAGCAATTCATCTTTCTCGGGCGCCAACGGATTCTGCGAAAAAGCCACACCGGCAAATCGGGTTTCCGCCATTTCTTGCAGGATTACGCCCATGGCATACGCCGGTAAAGGCATCTCATGCTGCTGGCAATAGCTCCAAACCCGTTCGGAAAACAGGGAGGCCCACACTTGCCGCACGGCTTGTTCGACGGATTCCTTTTCGGCTTTAACGTTTAAAGCGCTAAAATACTGACCGGCAAACGACTGCTGTCCCAGATCTTCGCTTACGGCCGAAGAGCGCACGGCCAAACGCGTCACCCCTTCTTTGCGCCATTGTTGCAACAGCTCGTCAAGCTCTTTTCCGAATGAATCCGGCAAAGGAATGCGCTCCAATTCGGAGCGGATTTTTTTCAAACGCTCCGGAGAAAGCAACTCCGAGGACGAACCTTTGCGTAACGTTTCAATTTCCGTTTTCAGTTGATTCCCCTTTATTGCCTCGTTAAAAGCCTGTACGGAAATAAACGCCGCTCGCGGCACAGGATAATCATGGCGGATCAAATAGGAAAGATTGGCCGCCTTTTGTCCGACCTGTTCCGCAGAAAGCTTATGTTTCGGAAAAAGAATCCAATTAGTCATTTAAAAGCATCTCTTCGCCAAATATTTCAACTTCGTGTCCGTCGGCGTCTTTTGCCAGCCAGCGGTACCGACGATATTTTCCGTTTGTTAACCATTCACGTAAGGGTTTCAGGGCTTTGCATTCCAGGGTAAAAGCGGCTAAAATTTCCCTAACTTTTTCCAAAGGCGCAAGGGCGGCCGGCCAAACCGGGACTAAAAAGCGCAAATCGTCCAATCGGTAATTTTCTTTCAATTCAAAATCCCATTTTCCCCAGGCGCATTCAAATTGCAACCTGCTTTCGTTCATTTCGATATGAGCATCCGTTGTAAAATCCGTTTGCCGGTCTCCAACGCGCACCAAAATATTTTTAACCTCGTCATTACGCGGCACAATTCTACCCGCAATCCACAGTGTTTCCTGCTGATAAATTTTCATCCACAGCCAGGACTTTAATTCTTTTTTAAGATTCAATGCGCCCTGATTTGCATCATGGTAGCCGCGTCCTGAAATATTGATGTCAAGCCACTGGCCCTTTCCGTCCTTAATGCGCAACCGCCCGGAAGCCTGCGCCTGCGGCATGAACAACAACCAACGGAAACTTTGCAAAGCTTTATTTTGCGATGGAAAATGCACATCAAGCGGCTCGGCACCAGGCTGATCATTTTCCAACAGCAGATTTAATTCCAGCCAATCGGCATGAATGTCTAATTTAGCATGTTCGGGCTTCCGTTCAAAAAAAAGCGTAGCATCCGACCGGTATTGCATTTGATCCCCGTTCGGCGCTATGTACAATTGATCTTGCGGAATAAGCAAAAATTTGTGCGCCAACCTTTGGTTGTTTTGATAAATAAAAATATCAAAAATACTAACATTGAAATGAGACATGAACGGTTTGGTGTGGAAACTAAACACCAAATCATAACCGTCGGTTTGGTGGACGTCAAAATACAACCATTCAAAGAATGCATCACTTCTCATTTCTTTGTACTCCGGTTGGCCACTCTTTGCATCCAAAGAAAGGCTAACAAAGAGCCCAAGGCATAATACACAAAATCGCTCCAAACAAAGGTCGTGCCCAACAATACTCTACCCAAATAAAACGAACGGAGATATTCTAAGAATGCCGGATGCCAAAGTTGCGCCACTTCCAAAACAGAAGTTACGACAAACACCCCGATTGCAATATTTTTTACGGAATATCTCGGGAAAAGCAAATAAACAACAAGGCACCAAAATACCACATATAACAGGCCACTCAGAGAATCGTTAACCCAATGAGCACCAACCCCATGATATGCTTTGGTTAAAAAGCCCAATGGCGTAATTAGAATTAGAGAAGCGATCGTCCACCATTGTTGTTTACTGAAATTCATCTTGCTTTTTATGTGATCTCTGGGTTTGAAGATTTGATTTTTTATTATTCGTAAATATTCCTGTTTTTACTTTATCTTTAAAGCGTCTTGAAAAATTCGAGATACCATTCCTGCGCTTTCGGCAACCAACGACTTTGCAGTACCAATTCTTTTGCGCGTTCTTTAGCCTGCTGTCTGCTCTCATCGGGATACATGCTTTTGTTTTTTTGACCGGCAAAGAACTGATCGTTTACTTTTTTTAATTTAGCAAAAATTTCATCTTCCTGCCCGGCCTGATCTCGTAAAAAATTAAAATTCTTCCGATAGGTTTCATTGAGCGCCCGGATAATGGCATTCATATTTTTAATAACCGTCTGAAAATCGGCGACAACCAAATGCGGACGAATGGAGCGCAGGGCTTTGTGAAAACGGATGTAAGCCTTCAAATACAAATCGGCATTTTCGGAATGTTGGAATACCAAAAACGATGCCACGGCTTCTTCCGGTTTGCGAATGAGCAGAACGGACGGAATGCCCATACGATGTGCCTGAATTAATTGAGCGGGTACGTGCAAATGGTGAGCAATAGCAACATCGGGATTGGCCAAACGGAAAGCTACCACGGCGTACGAGTTGGCCGAACGGGGGAATCCCTCAATGCAGATTTGCGTATTATTACGTACCGCCATTTGATTATACGGGTACTTGCGGGCAAAAAGCGGGTAATACAACTTGGGATATGCCCCAAGCTGACTTTGCAGATGGTAAAATAAATCGTTACGGTTCATGGGCCTAAATTGGGTTGAATGGTTGAATGGGAAAATGTTATTTGTCAATTGTGTAAATGGGAATTTACTAAGCCGGTTGCCGAGTGATTCGCCATTGATTCGGTTAATTCCTACGAAATTCCGCTCCTTTGAGGCGAAATGTATCGAGGTGCCGGCGCAATGGTTAGCCTGTTGAATTGTTGAATTGGGTTAATTGTTATTTGTGTATGTTTTGATCGGAAATTAGATTTGTGATCTTTAACTCACCCCCTCATTCCCCCTCTCTTCTTCGAAGCTGAGCTTTATACACACAAAGCACCGTGGGCTATGGTCCGTCTCGAGAAGAAGATGTGAAAATTACATACATCTCTGTAGCCGTATCAAGTCGCTGTAGCCCTCGCCAAAGCGTGACTGTGCC
>JALWEA010000408.1 GCA_027039465.1 Calditrichia bacterium
GGCGCAGCCGAAGGATTGGAAGAATACACTTATGCCAAAACGCGACATTCCATTCGCAAATTGCTTGATTTAGCACCCAAAGAAGCGCGTCTGTTGCGTGAAGGGAAAGAAATAACCATCCCTGCTATAGAAATCAAAAGCGGTAACTTATTTTTGGTAAGACCCGGCGAATCCATCCCGACGGACGGCATCATTATTAAAGGTCGTTCCAATATTAACGAGGCACCGGTTACCGGCGAATCTGTTCCCGTACATAAAAAGGAAGGTATGACCGTTTTTGCCGCCACCATGAATTTGGACGGTGCGTTGGAAGTCAAAGCCACGGCAGGTTTTGAGGATAATACTTTGTCCAAGATGATTCATTTGGTAGAGGAAGCACAGGAGCAAAAAGGCAAAGCTCAGGCTTTTATCGAACGCTTCGGGCGTAAATATTCACCATTGGTGCTCTTTAGCGCTATTTTGATGATTGCCGTTCCCTGGCTCATGGGGTTGTCCGTTGCATTCTGGGCAGCGCGGGCCGTGGTATTGCTGGTAGCGGCAGCGCCTTGTGCCTTGATCATGTCCATGCCGGTGGCTATGGCATCCGGCATCGGCAAAGCGGGACGTAGCGGCGTTTTGATTAAAGGCGGCGCACATCTGGAAAATCTTGGTAAAATCAAGGCGGTAGCATTGGATAAAACCGGTACCCTTACAAAAGGCGAACCGGTGGTCACAGATATTATTCCGGTAGAAGGCAACGAAACGGTTATGTTGGAAATTGCCTACAGCATTGAAAAATATTCCGAACACCCTTTGGGCCGGGCGATTGTGCAAAAGGCTGAACAGGAAAACATAAACCCGCTACCTGTTTACAATTTCCGTTCGATTGCCGGTTACGGCGCACAAGCGGAAATAAACGGCAAAACTTATTTTGTCGGTCGGCAGGAATTAATCGGTTCGGAACATTTGGATGAAGCGATTAAAAAACAAATAAACAACTTGCGCAAGCAGGGCAAAACCGTTATTATGGTTGGAACGGAAAAACAGGTGCTTAGCTTGATTGCCGTTCGCGACGAAATTCGCCCTAATGCCAGGGAAGTTATTGATGAACTGCATCGCATGGGCATAAAGGTGGCCATGTTGACCGGAGATAATGAAAAAACCGCACAAGCTTTTGCCACCGAATTGGGTATTGACGATGTTCGGGCAGGCTTAAAACCGGAAGATAAAATAAACGCCATTGTTGATATTGAACGTCAATACGGCCCGACTCTGATGATTGGCGACGGCATTAACGATGCACCGGCATTGGCCAGGGCTACAATTGGCATGGCCATGGGGGTGGCCGGTACCGATGCGGCCATCGAAGCCGCCGACATTGCATTAATGGGCGATGATTTGGGCAAAGTTTTGTTTGCTTTGAGGCTTGGTAAAAAAGCACGCACCGTAAGCTTGCAAAACATCGTTTTTTCTTTAGTGGTTTTAGCCGGACTTATTCCAACGGCCGTAATCGGACTGTTAACGGTGGCCTCGGCCGTATTTTTTCACGAAGCTTCGGAACTGTTAGCCGTAGCTAATGGCCTGAGAGCGGGAAAGGTTCGGGAAGAATAATCTTTTAGGATTGAAATGATGTTTTTAAAGGAACTCATTCAAAAACCGACACATCTAAAACGAAAAGTGAATTATCCCATACTCGGATTACTCGTGGCGACTTTTATCCTGCTGGTAGTCGTCGGTTTTTTGACTTATCTGAATTACAATCGTGAAGAGAATTTGCTCAAAGACCATTTGAAACGTCAAGGTCTGACCTTAATCCGTGCCCTGGAAGCCGGAGCGCGTACCGGAATGATGGGCATGCATTGGGGAAATTCCCAACTTGAAACATTATTTTCGGAAACCGCCAAAGGCCCGAATATCGACCGCATTTTATTGGTGGATGAAAAAAGGCAAATCATCATCGATAGTAACCCAACGTTAAGTAATTGGTATCCTGAAAATTTTGCCGGGCCAACGCAAAACGATGGAACGATTACTTTAATCTTTAAAAAAACATCGGGAGAAAATATCTATCGCATTATCCGTCATTTTATTCCGTTAAGCTATGGTCAGTCAATGAGCATGATGGGCGCCTGGATGCAACGCTTTCGGAGGAGTGATTTAAGTTCCGGCCGGTATTTTATTGTGCTTGACCTTAAAATGCAGGAATATCAGGCGGCACAAGCCGAAGACGTGCGACTTGCCGTTTTGTATGGTTTGATTCTGTTTATTATCGGAAGCGCTTCGCTTTATTTCTTATTTTTGGCGCAAAACTACTACATGATTAATCGCGCCCTTAAAACCATGGAAAGCTACACGCAAAACGTGGTAGAAAGCATGCCCAACGGGTTGATTTCTTTGGATAAAGAAGGGCACATTAAAACCATTAACCGGAATGCGATCCGTCTGCTAAAATTGGATGGTGAAGCGGTAAAAGGACATCTTTTGCATGAGGTTTTGCCAAAGTGCCGTTTACCCGAAGCCATTCATTCCGAAACCGACATTTTGCAGCAACAGGTTGAATGTCATTTAAAAGACGGCTCCACGATTCCTTTAAGCACGACCTGGAGCCGTTTACGCGATGAAACAGGCGAAATTATCGGTTGGGTGGTTATCTTACGGGATCTTCGGGATATCCGTTCGCTGGAAAAACAGATTCAACGTTCGGAGCGCTTGGCCAGTTTGGGACGTATGGCCGCAGGTATTGCCCATGAAATTCGGAATCCTTTGGGAACGATTAAAGGCTTCGGACAGTATTTCCGCAATAAATTTCCCGAAGGATCGGAAGATCGTAATTACGCCACGGTTCTTGTGAATGAAGTAGATCGTTTAAATCGGGTAATACAAGATTTGTTGAACTTTGCCAAACCGCAGGAACCTAAATTGGCACCGGTTGATTTGCAGGAACTTATTATGCATGCAATAAAGTT
>JALWEA010000409.1 GCA_027039465.1 Calditrichia bacterium
AATTCGGGATCGCGAATATTCGAAATCTGAGACAAGGCATAGCGGAAGATCCAATCGCCACGGAAGTAATTATCCGGCCAGTAAAAGCGACGGCCGATTCGCAAGGATGCTCCGCGGTCTTTCTGATCCCACGGATAGTAGCCGCCGCCACGACGCGTATCGAACAAAGAAAAACCGCCGAGTGTCGGTGTGTTAAACATCCAAGGTTCCGTAAAACTCAATGAAATGGAACGATAAATACTACCGAACTGCCAGTCAAATACCAGGCGTTGCCCGTCACCGCCGGAGAACGGATGCGCGAGGGAAAAGTTGTTAAACGTTAATCCGATACTTCCGATTAAACCGTCTCGTTGACTGTAACCGGCGGACATATTGGCCATATCCGTAGATTTTTCTTTGACCTTCACTAACAAATTAACAAATCGATCATCATTGGGAATCAGTTTAACATCCGGATTGGCGTAAGCAAAATAATTCAAAATGGTAATATCGCGAATCGAACGTTCCAGTTTGCTGCTATTGAAAACATCGCCCGGATGAATTTTGAATTCACGACGAATGACTTTTTCGTTTGTCTTGGTATTCCCTTCCACAATAATCTGCTTAACATGAACCACATTACCTTCGATAATTGTAAAATGAATATTCAAAGTGTCCGGCCCTATCGGAATTTCACGAGGCTGAATATTGGCAAACAAATAGCCTTGGTTGAAATACATTTTTTGCAGACGATCACGCACGCCTTCATCATATTTTTTCTGGTTATAGACATCGCCTTTGTCAATATCCAAAGCGGCTTTAAGCGCTTCATCGCTGAAAATAGTATTGCCTTCGAAAGTAATATCGCCAAAATAATATTTATGCCCTTCATCAATCCAGATATCGATGTACAAATCCGATTTATCGGGGCTGTACGAAATGGAATCCTTTACAATCTCCGCGTCACGAAATCCATGGTTTTTGTAGAATGCAATAATTTTCTTCTTGTCTTCCTCGAATTTTTTGGGATCAAAATCCGCGCTGCGCCACCAACGGTCTTCCTTAATTTCTTTCATTTGCCCCTTCAGCTTACCGTCGCTGAAATGTTTATTGCCGTGGAAGCGAATTTTTTTAACCTGAACTTCTTTGCCTTCATCAATATTCACCACCAAATTCACATATTGCTTACCTGCTGAAACCGTATCGATTTTCACTTTGGCCAGCAAATAACCTTCATCGTGATATTTCTTTAAAAGCTTTTCACGCATATTAAACAGCTTGTAATCGGAAACCACCATGCTGCGGTAGGTATTAAGCTGCTCTTCCACATCTTTTTTGGAAAGCGCATCATTGCCCTTAATAATCACATCTTTTAAGCGGGGATATTCTTTTACCCGGATCAACAGATCCAAGCCTTTAATCGTTTGATTGGTAACATAAACCCGAATATCGGAAAATATATTCAGCGCCCAGAGATTTTGAACCGCTTTTTGAATATCTTCGCCGTTGATCTTCATGCCGGCGCGTAATCCGGAATTCAAACGGATCATGCTGGCATCGGCGCTTTTGTTTCCTTCGATCTTAAGGGAATTGATTTCAACTTTTTGTGTCTGTCCGAAAAGAAAAGTAGCGGATAATAAAACCAACAACAGGAAACCAATGGTTCTCTGCACAGTCACCTCCATATTAAAATGTAAACGAATGCCGTAATCTAATTTTAATGTCTTCCAAATATTGCTTTTGATTGGGAATTTTGTAATACCCCATTAATTCTCGATCATACTCAATTTCGAGCAAAATGTTTCTTAAAAACCGATATTCAATACCAAAGGAATGATTCATATCAAACGTTGGCTTGCTTTTATCATAAACCGAAACCAATTGGCCGGTGTACGTTAAATATAAATTCTGCGTTAAATATTTCCCCAATGTAACTTCCGAACTTGACATCAAAAACAGATACGGCGTTGACGTATTAAACGGATTTATCAACGGTTGATTTCGCCCGAAATTACGTCCGCCGTAACCGATACTTGTGTAAAACAAGTTCTTGGCAATATTGGAATTTATTCGGACAAAATCAATACCAAGATTGCGCTCGATCGCTCGTTCGATCGGTCGGAACAGCGGACGGAAAATATATTTGTCCGTTACGGCGCCACCGACACTGGTTGCTTTTTCCCTTAAATTGCCAACGGAAAAGCCCAAGTAGGATAGAACCTGTTCCTGATCTTCACCAATCTGCGGGTCGGCGGATACCAATTTGAATTTAAAATTTTCCAAACTGCCTTGTTGTTTTTCCTGATGCGTTTCGGGATCCACAGCATAAAGTTTCAGATAGATGGTTTTGGGCACGGCACCGATACTGTCGCGAATGGTCGTCCAGGCTTGCCCGGAAATAAAGGGATAGGGACTTGCTTCCGTAAATTCGGCCTGGAAATAATCGACACGAAAGGTTTGATCCAAATACTCCAGGCGCCCCCGCGATGAGCTCATTTTCCCGCTTACCCGAAAAGATTTATTACTTAAAATGCCGCGTAAATGCAAACCGGGACTGGATTCATCGATAAATAATTCCGTATTCACGTTATCGATGTAAGCGGGAATTTGACGAAAATAAACCACGTCTTCGCCAGGTTTTACCAGCAAATCCCAATCGATATTTTGCAAAAATTCCACCACAACATCCGGCTTTCCGGAGGGCGGTGTGTTAACTTTCAAGAAGGGAAATGTCAATCGTGTATCGTAAACGGTAACTTTTCCATGCAAAACGGGATGCTTAACCGGCCCGGCAAAATAGAAATCTTCACCCTGTTTAAACCCGCTTAAAGCCAATCGGCCGAAATCGCTATTGTGCATAAATCCCGGCAGGTGCACTTCAACGCCGCGACCCGTTGTTTCCATTTTTAAAATGCCAAAGTCCAAATCCAGCCCCTTAAAATACCAAGGGGACAAAGTGCGCCCGTCGGCCAATTTAATATTGCGCACCGTATTAATGGTCAATGTTTGTCCTCCGGTCGAGGCCATAAAATTAATATAATTGACTTTATTAGTGCCCGCCTTTTTCTCAATGACACCACTGATGTTTTCAATATGCGGAGCCACGTCTTTCAGCCAAAGCTCACCGTTATTTATTACCATTAGCCCGCTGCTTAAGCGAATGCGTTCGGGCGTTCCGCCCAAGGCAAGATGCAGATTGACGTTGGAAACACCTTTCTTAAAAAACGGTTGATACAAAGGAATGATTTCAAACAAATCTCCGTCGAAATTCAGAAAAAGATCGATAGGGCCTGTTGAGTACAAAGGAACCTGCCCCAGGCCGGTTAACTGGAAATGCCCGTCACGGGCCATTTCAAAACGATCGATTTTGAGTAATTGATCTTTACCATGGAAAAGGGAGCCTCCGTCAATAAAATCGTTTTTCACGCGAATAAACAAATGGTCAAAATCCAGACGATCCAATGTACCATCGGAAATATTCAGATTCATCATCCATTTCGGTTGGCGTAGGCTGCCTTTGATGTCCATGGTGTAGTCAGCCTGACCGCTGATGTGCAATTTCCCCGGCAACAAAGTGGACATCAGTTGTTCCATATCCACATCATGTCCGGAGAAAAACCCTTGCACCGAATGCTTTTTAAAGTCGGCCTTCCCTTTGCCCTGAATAATCGGTAAATTATTAATTGCGATGAAGAGCGAATCCACGGAGACGGAATCTTTGCTCGCAAAAAGTTGCAACCCCGCCTGATAATATCCAACGTCGTTAAAAACAAACCGATCGCCGGTAAGATCCGCCGACAACATCGGATTTTTAATATCACCCCGTAAAAGGACGCTTCCGTTAATATTACCCAAAAAGCGGAAATTATTAGCAAGCACCGAATCGCTAAAAGCTTTCACAATATTAAAATGATTGAAACGAATATTGCCGCTTAAATATTGTTTGTGTGTAAAATCAACTTTCAGGTCCCCGATAATTTGATTTCCGAAGCGGAAATTCCCGGCAAAATAATCGTCGCCGAATTCCACTTTTGTATTTCCCGAAATATTCTTGAGCCGCATCATCCCGTTCAATTCCCGATGAGCGGAAAACAGATTGCTCAGGGTGGCGACCAATTCCATTTTATTTTTAGGATTTTGCCGATCGGTTAAACTTAAATTCAATTTTAAACGATTAAGAGGGCCTCGAACCTTAAAATCATTACTTGTGCGGCTGAGAACAGGATGTAATAATTCGGCCGAGGTAAAATATTGAAATGGAAAATCCCGAATCTCTCCCTGATCGATGGTCGGATTGTGCAGATAATCCGTTAAGTGTAAAAAGGCTTTGAATTCCGGCACCGAAGATTTGATTAAATCAATCTGTAAATTTTTACGGTTGCCGACAATACCTCCTGCAAGCGCCAACAAGGTATCCGCAGGAGCGGTTAAATAATACCGCCAACTCCCGATCGTTTTACCGGATTTAAGGTTGGAGGCAAGGTTTAAATCAAAAGAGTGCATTTTTTGCGAAAGTCGATCAAAAATCAAATGGCGGGAGGTAAAATGCTCCGCGTGCATTTTTACTTTCAACTGTCCCGATTTTTGCTCGTACAAAGCTTCGGCTTTAAAAACATTGTCATTGTCCAAACGCGCAAATAAGTTTTGCAGCTTAAGCGTATCCGGTGAAAATCGGAAACTAAGATTCAAATCGTTTATTTCTTTACCGGAGTTGAAGCGTACGTTTCCTTTTTTTAGTGTGGCGGTTCCGCGCCATACCCCAGGCTTGATATTTAAATTTAGCTCTCCGCCAACGGAAGCCCCGGAATACCAATGTTTTTCATCGGGCGCAATAAACAATCCCGGATTTAAATTGTCAACGATTAATTGGGCCTGCAATTGCGGTTTTAACAGGTTATCAATCCAAGCTTGTCCTTTTACGGAAGACGAGCCGGATCGTGCATCCAAACTATCAACTATTAAATGATTATTCGAAACAACGGCTTTTAGTTGTAAATGCTCCAAACTGCGTCCCTTGTACTGGAGCGCAAAATTTCTGAAAAGCAATTCGCTATTAATGCGCAAACTATCGGGATTAAAATGCTGATTTTCCAATAGAATCCAGCCGGATATCAAACCGCGATAAATTTTAGCTTGCGGGAAGAAATCATTAATAAAAGATTGCTCAACATCATACTGCGCCATGCGGCACAGTAAACGCATTTTTTCGTTCTTTAAATTTAACCGCGCCGAAATAGTCATTTGGTTTGGTTGACCCGATAAAAAACCGCCGTTCAATCCAATTTCAAGAATATTCTCCTGTTCCGCTTTTACAATTCCGTTCAAATGCTCAACCAAAATAAGGCTGTCGTTTTTTCCCTTATGGATTGCAATTTGTCCGTTTTCGATACGAATAATTTTAATCGTGTTTTTACGATTAAGGCGATTGACAAAGGTTTGCAAAACCTGCCAGGCATCAGGTCCCTTTTTATTATTTACGGTGCTGTTTTTTCTTCTAATTATCAATTGCGGATTAACAAGCGTGACACTTTCCAACGCTTGCAGGGGCGTTTTCGGATGCAAAATAAGGTTTGTCAAGCGATAACTTAAACGAATGCTGTTAATATTTAATGTATATCGTTTGTTATCCGATTTTAAGGCAACTTTATTAAAGCGTAAAGAGCCAAGGCCTACTTTAAAATTTTCAAGATTGATGGAATAGGGAAAATTTTCTTCGGCGGAGGCTAATAGATAGCGTTTAACAGGCTTTGCCAGCCCCGTCCAATTAAGCAAGGTTGGCAAAGAAAAAATTACAACACCCAAAAAGGTTATGATAAGAGAAATAATTACAATAAATTTTTTCATTAAACCGATAATCTGTTTTTTTATCCCCTCAACCGGGAATGTGGGTCATTGGCCTTTTTTATTCAAATTGCCAATCGCAATAAAAATCACGCCTTAACTACAAGACAATGAAAATTTCAATTATTTAACGTCATCGCCTGAAATTGAGTTCCTGTTAATTTTATCCAAGCATTTAAAATTATTAAAATAAGGTAAGAATGTCAAAGGAAAGATGGATGGCTGATATTTAATAAAAATTAAAAAATCGAGAGAGGAAACGGGGATAACCTCTCTCGATAACCTTCAATTATTTGCAACGGCTCAAATTAACTTTTTTCATCTTTATGATATAGATGCACATCGTGCTGCGGATAAGGGATGGAAATATTATTTTTATCGAATACGGTTTTGATTTTTTCATGCATTTCAAAATACAAATCCCAATAGTCGACGCCCTTTACCCAAGCACGTACCGCCAAATTCACCGAACTATCCGCTAATTCACTCACCAAAACCTGCGGAGCCGGATCTTTTAAAACCCGTCTGTTGCTTTCAAGTATTTCTAAAATTAATTCTTTTGCCTTAGCAATATCATCCTCATAGCCAATGCCGAAAGTCATATCAACACGACGCGTCTCTTCGGTGGAATAATTAATAATGCTTCCGTTTGAAAGAGCGCCATTCGGGATAATGATGGTTTTATTATCCGGGGTTTTTAAAATCGTATTGAAAATTTGGATTTCACTAACTTTCCCCACATGTCCTTGAGATTCAATAACATCACCAACTTTAAAAGGCTTGAACAACAAAATCAGAACGCCACCGGCAAAATTGGCCAAACTGCCTTGCAGTGCCAGACCCACGGCCAAACCGGCGGCACCAATGACCGCCACAAAAGAGGTGGTGGCAATGCCAAGCATGGAAGCCACACTGATAAATAATAATATTTTTAAAGTAATGTCTATTAAGCTCAGCAGAAACTTACGCAATGAAACTTCAATTTTGCTTCTATTCATCGCCTTTTCAATACCGCGAATGATTAATTTAATGACCCACAATCCGATAATCAGAGCGGCAATCGACCATAATAATTCCGGAAGTATTTTAATAATAAGATCCACACCTTTTACATAATATAATTGGATATTTTCCATATATTTTCCCTTTTAACTGTTCACTATTTTGAATATGAAAGGGGGCAACGTGTGCCCCCATTGACGTAATTATTTAATACGATAGAATTCAATCCTGCGATTTTTGGCACGACCCTCCGGTGTACTGTTATCCGCAATCGGATTGGCCGGGCCGTATCCTTTGGCCTGAATACGTGAGCCGTCAATGCCATGCTCAACTAAATAATCGCGCACTGCTTCGGCTCGCTTTTGAGATAGGCGCATATTCACTTTATAACTGCCCGTATTATCGGTATACCCACGAATCTCAACCTGAATCTCAGGATTCTCTTTTAATGTGTTGACAACTTTATCCAACGTTTGCTTTGAATCAGGAGTTAACTTTGCACTGCCGGAGGCAAAATGCACACCTTCCAACACAATGGTTTTGCCTTTTTCCACGGCGATTTCCGGCTTCTTATCGGGACAACCGTCGGAGTCTTCGTAACCGTTAACCGTTTCGGGTTCGTTAGGACATTTATCTTTAACATCGGGGATGCCATCATGATCATTGTCGGGATCCGGTACGCCATCTTCATCTTGGTATCCGTCTTTATCTTCGGGTTGATTCGGTGCCTTATCGTTCACATCCAAAATACCGTCTCCATCATTATCCGGATCGGGTACACCGTCATCATCCTGGAAACCGTCTTTGTCTTCGGGTTGGTTGGGGGCTTTATCGATTTTATCGGGAATCCCGTCCTGATCATTATCGTAATCCGGTGCGCCGTCTTCATCCTGGAAATGATCGAAATCTTCGGCATGCAAAGGATCTTTATCAATTCGATCCGGAATGCCGTCACCATCGGTATCTTTGGGTTTACCGAAATTAATGGAAAGACCGATTACACCCGTTAAATAACTGTCCTTCATTTTACCTTCGCTTAAGTCATCCATGTAATCGGTAAAAGACGGGTGGGCAAGGAATTCGGCATCAAACGCAATAAATTCATTCAAAAAATAGGAAAAACCGATACCAAAGGGGATTCCGTTATTTATTTTTTTGTATTTCCCTGCATTGTAATTTGGCAGTCCCCAACCGTTACGGCCTTTAGGATGAATGTCGAACCATTCATAACCAACAGCCAAATACGGATTTAGTTTGCATTTTTGAAAAGGTTTGATCTTTAACAGGAAGGTGTAATTCCAAATATTGGTTTTGAAATAATCCTTGCCTTCTGCAGCCGAAAGCCTGCCTTTGCCGTAATTAAATGCAAGGCCAACAAAATTCGTAAACCAAAAATGGGCAAAAAAATCATAATGCCCGTAAATTTCAGGGTTGTTAATGTCACCCTGATACGTCGTTGCGCCGCCTCGCACACCGATACCAAATTTTCCTCCGGTTTCATCGGCAAACGAAAACGAGACCATAAGGGTCAGCAACAAAATGACAACTAAACGTTTACTCATAGTTCCTCCTATAAATTGTTTAAAAACGCATGTCGCACTTTCATTGTCAAATGGCATGCCAAAATTTATAAGAAGGAACTAAATGCCGATATTTATTGAAAATACAATGAAACGGTTTGGGTAAATATTCTCTTAAGATGATTTTATCGGGGGATTTGCCCCATCGTTGTGGTGATCTGCCCCGGCCGATTTTTCGATTTCATTAGGAATTCTTTGCTCATACAAATCTCGGCCTACCTTCCATGGTTCAATAGCATGACAAAATTCACAAATAAAATATCTGCCTAATAACGCTGTTGGTAAAACGGTTTGCGCTTTATGACACTGAGGACAAATAAGAAGCATGATTCATTTCTTTCTTTATAAAAATAATTTTTACTAATGAATCAACGCGGAAATACTGATTGGTAGAAACAAGATTTTATTCGTCTACCGTGCATTCAACACGAAGATTCACCTAACCAATTTTAACCGAATTCTTAGAAGAACATAAATCATGCCAATTTCACGGAGTGATAAAAATATTTATTTTTAGGAAGGAAAAAGAAATTTAAAGTGCTAAAATTTTAGTCCGTATTTTTCCATACGATAGCGCAACGTATCTCGAGTTAAACCCAAGAGACGGGCAGCTTCGGTTTTATTTCCTTTGGCTTTTTCCAATGCGGCATTAATAAGTTTGATTTCCAATTCCTGCAAATTCAATCCCTTTTCGGGAAAGTTAACGGGAAAAACAGTTTCTTCTTTTGAAACGCCTTGCAGTAATAATTCATCGGGTTTGATTAGCGGGCCGTCGGCAAAAATCATTGCGCGTTCCACACAATTGCTTAATTCGCGGACATTGCCAGGCCAATGGTATTGAAGTAAAGCTTTTTGCGCCTCTTCGCTAAAGCCCTTAATATTTTTTTTGAATTCCAAATTAAATACCTGCCGAAAATGATCGGCAATAATCAGGACATCTTTTCCCATTTCACGCAATGGCGGTAAATGTAAGGTTACGACATTCAACCGATAAAAAAGGTCTTCTCTAAATTCACCCTTTCTCACCAAATCCGGTAAATTCCTGTTAGTAGCGGCAATTAAGCGAAAATCCACTTCTTTGGGTTTATTGCTGCCTAAACGGCGAAATGTTTTGGATTCCAAAACGGAGAGTAATTTTGCTTGCAACTTTAGGGGTAATTCACCGATTTCATCTAAAAACAAAGTGCCCTGATGTGCTTCTTCCAATAAACCGGCCCTCGCGGTTACCGCATTGGTAAATGCCCCCTTCTCATAACCGAACAACTCGGCTTCCAACAAAGATTCCGGAATGGCCGCGCAATTGATTTCAACAAAAGGGTAATGCGCCTGAGCCGAATTGTAATGCAATACTTTAGCCACCAAATTTTTACCGGTGCCGCTTTCTCCTTGTAATAAAACCGTTGTGGACGAAATTCGGCTGATTTTCTGTACCATTTCCCGCAATCGGCGAATTGGCTCCGAATTACCGAGGATACTGGATGAAAAAATCGAACTTCGACTTGCCGCCAATTGTTGTAAAAGTAAAATCTCGTTTTTTTTCTGAATTAATTCTTGGCGCTCCAAAGCTTGCTCCGTCACGTCCTCGGCCCAAAAGATAACCGCGCAGGATGGGGACGCACCGTGAACCAAATGAAAATTATAATAAAATGTTTTATCGGCTTTTTGACGTTGAATATATTTTAAAACATAAGCATTTCTTCTACCGGTGGCAATCTCGGTTAAAATATCTTCCAGTCCGACCAACTCGGGAATAAGATCTTCAATAAAGTTTGTACTTTTTTTATCGGCCAAACGATCGAACAAACGGTTGTGCTGCAGCACCCTACGCTCTGCGGAAACACAGGCATACGCCGCATTTAAATGGGTACTTATTCTATTTAGAATGGCTTCTTCCATGATTTTCCCTTAAAAGCTTGAGGCCAAATCATGAAAAAAGTGTTCCACATTATGGCCTGTTTTAGCGCTGGTAAGCCAATGAGATACATTGATTTCTTTGGCAAAATCCGCTATTTCCTTCAAGTGTGCATGATCTTCCGGCAGTAGATCCAATTTATTGGCGGCCAACACAAAAGCCGCTTCGGGATTAATATCCTTAAAGCGCTGCATTAAATCGGGAATAATCGTCCATGAATTTTTACGCGTTAAATCGACCGCTAAAACGGCTCCGGCGCTGCCTGTAAAATAGCCCGGCAAATAATCGGTGAATTTTTCCTGCCCTTCAATATCCCAAATCATTAATTGATATTGCACGACCGTACCGTCAGGTTTTTCTATGGCCGGCAATATTTTTTGCGATACTTTAACGCCTAGTGTCGAAAGATAAAGGTCATCGAAAACATTGTAGACGAATCGGCGTACCAAACTTGTTTTGCCAACATTAAAAGAACCTAAAAGGCAAACTTTCTTTTTAATGAGCACGGGTTCCTGCATCCGAGGTATTCTCCAAAACTTTAAAGACAACACATCGATTCAGAGCACGTTCCTTTTCCGATCGATTTGAAACGAGCGGCTCTTTTCTTCCTTTGGCAACAACTTCAATTCGATTTTGCTCAATGCCGTTTTCAATAAGTAATTGCCTGACGGCTTCCGCTCTTTTTTGAGAAATGTTTAAATTTAAAAGATCGCTTCCCAAAGAATCGCTGTGCCCGATTAAACGAATTTTTTGGTCGGAAATCTGTTGAAATAGGGGAATCAAAGAATGAATTTTTTTCTTTTCATTCGGTAAAATTCGGCTACTTTCCTTCTGAAAATAAATTCGGGTTTTATTAATTTTTTCAACGACAGTTTTTTGCGGATTGCTAAGCGTCAGTTCATTGACAATTACCGGAAATCCCGAAAGTTCCGCCACCACCCTTGCGATTTTTACTTTTTCATTTTCATTGGCCGCTCTCCCCTGCAAATACAGAACCCGGCCATCGACAATTAATTTGAGATTTTTTAAATCCGTTTGTAATGAAGCAGGTAAATGATCGGATAATTTATCAAGAATACTCTCAAGCTGAAGCGCCTTGGCTGTTTTATTTACGGTGATTGTTTGCTGCGGAGGAGAAGGCGGAAAGAACAGATAGCGGATCCCGATGATCAATGCTGCTATTATCAAAAACGAAACGGCTACCTTAGCCCATAACGGAGCATGCTCGGAACGGGTTTCGGTGCGCTGAAATTCCCTTAAAAATTTTTCAAGTTCGCTAGGTAATTCTTCAAGTCTGCGCATATCGCCCGAAAAATCACGGAGCAATCCGGCATATCGTTTGTGCAATTGTGTTTCCAACTCTTTTATTTTTCGGTAGAATAAATCATTGGGCACCCCGGAAATTACGACGGCAATAAAGGCATAGCGCCCGTTTTCCAAATAAATTTGAAAATCATCATATTCGATCACATTTAAATCTTGCGGAGAACCTTCTTTACTCAATGCATCTTGCGCAAAATTCTTAATAGCAGTCAGCATTCCGCCAATCACATCTTTCACGGCGCTGTCTTGCTTTTCAGCCGAAACATGGGCAAGTAAAATCCCGCTTTTCTTATGAATGTAAAAAAGCTCATGAATGCTAAACGGTAAAACTTCCGAGAGAACCGCTTCGTCAGCGGAAACGCCCTTTAATTTGGCTTTAATTCTTGCACGTAAAAGCCGAAAGGATAAAGCCTGATCCAATTTTTGATTAACCGATCGCGCTAAATTTTTCATTGCTTCGGCCACCGCTTTTCGGATGGCTTGCCCGATGACGGGATACAAAGCATCCACAATATCGTCTTTTGCGGAAGCAATTTGTTTGCGAATAGCAGGACCAATGGCAGGACCGAGAATTTCACCCATTTCTTTAGGGTTTGTCTGCATTTGTTTTCGTAACAAATTCAGAGTAATCGGATCCAAAAGAGAAAGCAATTCGTCCTTGTTTTTTAATTGATTTTCCAGCTCTTTTAATTTTTCTTCCAATAGGGCAATTTTTCGGCGATCATCCGAAAGAAGAATCGCTTTTAATTCATCAAGCGTCCGCCTTGATTGATCCGAACTTTCCGCAAAGGAGGCATCAGGATTTGCCATGATCGCTATTTTGCTCCATTATTTTACCCATCAAATCTTCCCCTTTTAAACGCATACCCAACTCAATTAAGAAATTTCCCAAATCGGCACGATTTACTTTGGATTCATCCAATTCATTAAGCTTGTGCTGTAAATCTTTGCGTAACTCTTCCATTAGTTTTTTAAGTTCGGACACTGCGTTGTCCAACTTTTCATTTAACTCGTTTTTTAATTGAAGTTGATTTTTCGAGAGATCTTTCAATTGTTCGTCTTTTTGAACCAGCGCTTCTTTTATTTCGGAAAGCACTTGCTCAACCTGCGCAAAATGACGGTCATATTCACGAATTTTATCTCCGAAAATGAGTTCTCTTATTTGAGCAACATCATTTGCCGGTTGTTTTTCTGCTGACATGAACATCTTCTCCTACGTTTTTAAATGTATTATAAATCAATAAACGAATAAACGTGAGTTAATCCCAAAAAGCTTTGTTTAAAATATCTTATTCAAACTAATCTAAAATATAGTTTAAATCAGTGACAATTTGCAAATTCCAAGGATAAAAAATAAGCCTCTTCGTGTTATTTTTACCTAAAAGCGGTTAATTAAAGTAAAATACACAAAGAGGCTTATCCGTTCTTGAAACAGATTTATCTGCTTTCTTTCAATACCCGTAATGTTGACGGTTTTTAAAATCAAACCAATCGTTCGGCCACAATTTCCGCCAGATCGCGTACTTCCACATTGGCTTCCATTTCGTTATTTGCATCCGTAAGCATGGTTAAACAGAAGGGACAGGCAGTGGCCACTTCTTCTGCTTGCACATCAATCGCCTGTTGCATACGTGCTTGTCGTACCGGTTGCTTACCTTTTTCTTCTTCTTTCCACATTTGCGCACCACCGGCACCGCAACAAAAACTGGCACGCTTATTATTTTTCATTTCCGTCAATTCCAAACCTTTAATATGATGCAAAACTTCGCGCGGCGCATCGAATTCGCCGTTGTAGCGGCCCAAATAGCAAGGATCGTGATAGGTCAACTTTTTGGATTCATTACTTTCGGAAAGCTTAATTTTACCGTCATTAATCAATTGGTTAATAAATTGGGTATGATGGATAACTTCGTAATGACCGCCGAATTGCGGATATTCGTTTTTCAAAGTGTTCAAACAGTGCGGGCAGGTCGTTACGATTTTCTTAACACCGGCATTATTTAAGGTTTCCACATTGGCTTCGGCCATCATGGAGAACAAATATTCATTTCCGGCGCGCCGCGCGCTATCACCGGTGCATTGTTCCTGATTGCCTAAAACAGCAAAATTAACATCAGCCTTGTTTAAAATTTTGGTAAAAGCGCGGGCAATTTTCTGGCCTTTTTGATCAAAAGCTCCGGCGCAACCCACCCAATACAGAATTTCGTAATCGGGATTTTCTTCCACGGTTTTAACTTGTAATGAAGGATCTTCTTTGGCCCAGGCCAGACGATCTTCGTTCATATTCCACGGATTACCGTTGCGTTCCATACCGTTGAAGGCGGTCTGCAACTCATTAGGAAACTTGCTCTCTTCCAAAACCAAACTGCGCCGCATATCCACGATGCGCTCCACAAATTCAATGGTTAACGGACAGGCTTCCTCGCACGCGCGGCAAGTGGTACAGGCCCAAAGTACTTCTTCGGAAATCACGCTGCCAATGAGCGGATCGTGCTTTAACTCCATTTCATCCAATTCTTTGCGGGAGTGTTTAACCAAATCATCCATGTTTTCATTGATGTAATGGCGCATGTCTTCATTAATGCCTTTGGGCGTTAACAGCTTGCCGGTGCTATAAGCCGGACAAACGGATTGACATCGCCCGCAT
The DNA here is from genome assembly GCA_027039465.1 of Calditrichia bacterium. GTDB lineage: Bacteria > Calditrichota > Calditrichia > Calditrichales > Calditrichaceae > Caldithrix. The sequence goes on from JALWEA010000409.1 coordinate 14,285, forward strand.
TCCGTACACGTATAAACATCCAGGATTGCTTTCCAGGCAAAGTGATGAATTTTGGAAGCGCCGTAATGCTCGGCATTTTCAATATCCAAAGTGGGTAACGGGCCGATTTCCAAATTCTGAAAAAAGACATTGAAAGGAGCGGTTAATACATGGAAATGTTTGGAAACAGGCAAAAAGTTTAAAAAGATTAAAACAACAGCCGCATGGGTCCACCAGCCAATGTGATGAACCGTAATGGCGGTAGCGGTGGACATATTGTGGGCATTAAACCAACTGCCCATCCAGTGGTGGATCAATGAAGCATTCTGCAAAGAGCTTCCTTTTAATACCCATTCGGCGCCGTTCATAAAAAAGTCCGAAATCATAATCAGAAAAATAAAGAAAAGAATTAAATAGCCTTCCCAATTGATAGTTAGCCGTTTCGGCTTTAAAACGAGACGTCGGAAAAATGCGTAAAGCACCATGATGACGACAATGATTTCAAAAATATCGCGCATGTAATTGTAGGTAGTTAAAGCGGCGGAACCGGGGTTCAAAAACGGAAAATGGAAGCCTGGGAACAAGCCGCCGAAAATAACATTGCTGGAATTAATCAGCAACACCACAAATCCCCAAAAAATAAAGGCATGAGCAATACCACCGTCCCAAAATCTAGGGTTTAAAATTCGGGTTTGCCCCAAAACGACTTTAATGGTTAACCACAAGCGTTTACCGATTTGGTCGTATCGATTTTTTGGCTCGCCTTTGCGAATGATGACAATGCGGCGGTAAATAAGGTAGGTAAATAAGGCCATCATGCTCAAAAAGAAAACAATGTACAAACCGTAGGCCAGGTGATTACTTTCCGGATACATTTTTAACCCCTCTGTTTTTGAATTTATCTTAATTCAGTCAGCAATCAAAGACCGATTTTAAAATAGCGATCGGGAAATAATCCGACAGGAGATTACAGATAGCAAAGAGGGAACCCTGCCAGTTAAAATGGATCAAAGTACCAAAATACCAAATATCAGAATCCTTGATTCAATGAAAGTATTGCTGAAATCCGGTAGCAATTTTCCATTACACTAACCGTTGCAAACCTTTGAGAGCTGCGGCAATTAAGCGGGGGCCAAAGCCCGTAGCACCCTTACCCCAATAATCGATATGTTTGACATCATTGGCGGTACCGGCCATATCAATGTGCGCCCAATGTGTTTTGCCCACAAAGTTTTGTAAAAACTTGGCAGCCGTTACGGCTCCTCCCCAGCGGCTGCCTATGTTTTTAATATCGGCGATCGTGCTTTCCAAGTCTTTTTTGTAAATATCATCCAACGGCATCGGCCAGAGCCAATCGCCCGACTCCTCTCCGGCCTTAAATAAAACGTTTTTCAGGTTTTCGGAATTGGAGAACAAACCGGCGCGTTTATCACCCAAGGCCACCATAATTGCCCCGGTCAACGTAGCAAAGTCAATAATGAGCCCTGGTTTGAAACGTTCATTGGCATAGGCCAAAGCATCGGCTAAAATCAACCGCCCTTCGGCGTCGGTATTAATGACTTCAATGGTTTTTCCGGAATAGGATTTTACCACATCGCCTGGTTTGATGGCGGTTCCGCTCGGCATATTTTCCACTAAAGGCATCACGCCAATTACTTCGGTTTTGGCACCTGTATTGACGATGAAATCCAGGCTTCCGATTACCGCAGCCGCACCGGACATATCATATTTCATTTCTTCCATATTGGCTGATGGTTTAATGCTGATGCCGCCACTGTCGAAGGTCACCCCTTTACCGACTAAAACTATTTTGCGGTTATTGGAGACTTCCGGTTTGTAATGAACAATAGCCAGAAACGGCGGATTGGCGCTTCCTTTGGCCACGCCAAGCAATGCGTTCATGCCTAATTTGGTAAGTTTTTTCTGATCCAGAATTTCCACGGTGCATTGCGGATATTGCGCAAAGTGTTTCTTTACGAAATTACTAATATCTTCCGGGGTTGCATAATTGGAAGGTTGATTGGCCAAATTTCGGGTCAGATAGACACTGTTCATGATCTTTCGGGTTCTCAGAAAGGCTTGACGAAATCGGGGCGAGTAATCCTTTTTACTGCAAACGTAGATATAACGCCCCTTGTTTTCTTTGTCTTTCTTCTCACTCTTGTACTGATCAAAAGAATACTGTTTAAAAAATATCCCTTCGCTTAAATTTTCAATCAGAGTATTATGGCAGGCTTGTAAATTCCCCAAATAAATGTGATTACGTCTGGTTTTGAGTTTTTCCTGAACGGATTGCAATTTAAAACCCAATTCCCGAAAATCCTGGCATTTTAACGAAGACTCGTCACCGAGACCGACAAATAAAATACGTTGAACGCCGGAATTTCCTTCGGGATAAACAAGATGCGTTTCCTTAAATTCTCCTTTAAAATCTTTAAAATTTAAAAAGAAGTTTTCCAAATAAGTTACAATGGAAGAAGGGAAAGCCGAAAAATCTTTTTTCCGTTTTTTAACGAAACTTTCGGAAAGAAACAGAATCAATAAATTGGAATTTAAACCATGCTCCGGAACAGTTGCTACCTGAAACACTTTATGTTTTCCTTTCAAATTAAAATTGGGCGGGAATTGCTTTTTGGGTAATTAAAAGATTGCGCTTAATCGGGCTAATACGATCCACAAACAAAATTCCATTCAAATGATCGATTTCATGTTGCAAAATACGCGCCAGCCAATCGGTATATTCCTCCGTGTACTCTTTCCCCTTTTCATCCTGATATTTAACCTTAATGCGCGTAGAACGAACAACTTCTTCATGTACGCCCGGAATGGATAAGCAGCCTTCTTCCTTTACATCGGTTTCTTCGGAAAACTCGATAATTTCCGGATTAATAAAGGCCCGAGGGTATTCCCCTTTAACCAATTCCGAGGCATCCACCACAACGACTTGCCGCGAAAAACCGATTTGCGGCGCCGCCAAACCGATCCCGTCTTCCACATACATAATGTCGATCATATCATCAACAAATTTACGCAGCTTTTTATCGAAATCTTCCACGGGTTCGGCCTTTTTACGTAAAATCGGATCTCCGATAATCCGAACTTTATATCTCAATTCTCAAACCTCCAAAAATTAAAAAAAATACAATGATCGATTAAATTAGTATTTAACAAATATAGTAAAAAATTGAAAATAATAAAAATCGATTCGCGTTACTCGAGTTCCGTTAAGAGCGGCTTTGATAAGAAAAACAAAGTTTTATAAAACCAAAAGGTTTTATGTGTAATTCGATTTACAGAAGGCCTAAATGATCCAAAATTTTCGCTAATTCTTCCAACTTAAACGGTTTTTGCAGACAGCCTTTAAACCCGTAAGCTTTGTATTGGGCCATGACCGGATCGTTGGAATATCCGCTGGATACGATTGCAGCCGCATCCGGATCGTATTTCAACAATTCGGCCATAGCTTCTTTACCTCCCATGCCTCCAGGAATGGTCAAATCCATTATGACCAAATCGATTTTTCTACCGTCTTCTTTAAGTTTTTTATAAAGCGTAACCGCCTGCTTACCATCCGCCGCATGAACCGTTAAATAGCCTAATTGAGCTAACAACTCGCTGGCAATTTCCCGAATCATATCCTCATCATCCATCACCAAAATCAAACCGCCATTCTTATTTTTCTTTTTAACCGGTTCCGATTCAATTTTAGTGACCGTTTCGGGTGCTTTTTTAGAAGCGGGTAAATAAATAACGAATTGCGTACCTTTGCCCACTTCGGATTGAACTTCGATATGGCCATCATGTTTTGAAACAATTGAAAATGAGGTTGCCAATCCCAAACCGCTTCCGCTCTGTTTGGTCGTAAAGAACGGATCAAAAATACGAGAAAGATATTTTTCGGGAATACCGATACCCGTATCTTTAATGATCAACTGAACATAATCACCGTTTTTAATTGGTAATGATGAATTTCCGTCATAACTAAAATTTTTAAGTTCAATGTGAATGGTGCCGCCATTGGGCATGGCGTGATTAGCATTTATGATCATATTTTGAATAACCTGACTGATCTGTCCGGCATCCACTTCTACGGACCAAAGATTACTTTCCACCTTCAAAACATAATCGACATTTGAACCGGTGAGAACAAATTCTGCGGAATCGCGTACCAGCTCTTCCAAATTGGCGTGTCGTTTAATCGGTGCGCCACCTTTGGAAAAGGTTAACAATTGTTGAGTAAGTTCCTGTGCGCGGTTGGCGGCTTTCTCTGCGCTCTGGATGCGCTGCAGTAGTTTTTCATCCTCTTTGGCGCGTAAACGCATCAAAGATAAATTTCCCATGATTGCCGTTAGGAAATTATTAAAATCGTGGGCAATGCCGCCGGCCAAAACGCCAATGGATTCCAATTTTTGATTTTTAAGAATTTCCCTTTCCATGCGTTGCTTTTCGGTAATATCCCTGAACGCAACCACTCCGCCAATCAATATGCTTTCCTTATCTTTGATCGGAGCTACCGAATATTCAATGAGAATGCGTTTATTAGCCTTATTTACAAGATACCCCGTATTTTCGATTTGTTTGTTACCATCAAGGGTAAACATCTTTTCCACAGGGTTTTCCTGAGGTCTCAAAGTAGTCTCATCAATGGTCTTGAACAGATCATTAAAATTCAATTCATCCAATTTTTCGTTATTCTCAATATTCAGCATTTTGCGGGCTTGTTTGTTGCAAAGGATGATCTTTTGCTCTTTATCAACCGCAATCACTCCGTCGGCAATGGCACTTAAGGTGGCGGCCAGGCGTTCTTTCTCAGCCATTAGCTCCTGTTCGGCTTTTTTGCGATCGGTAATATCAAAAACCGTTGCCAAAACAGCCGGTTCATTTTCATATTCAATGACACGTCCGGTAAAATCAAGCCATTTAATTTGGCCGCTCTTGGTAATAATTCTGAATTCATAACGTTCCGGAACGTTGATATCGCCTTGAACACGTTTTTTAAAGCGTTCTTTTAACATGGCAATATCTTCGGGATGAACCAGTCTCCAAATATTCATTGTATACAATTCTTCTCTGGAATACCCCGAAATCTTTTGAGCGGCTTTATTAACATATTTGAATTTATTTTCCTGATGAATATAGATGCCGGAGCTTGTGGATTCCGTGTATGTACGGAATTTTTTCTCGCTTTCATTCAAAGCTTTAAAAGCTTTTTCCACTTCTTCTTTTTCTTTTTGTAGCGCAAGCGTACGCTCCGTTACCTTTTGCTCCAATATTTTTCGCGCACGTTTATTTTCAAGTTCGCGATAGCGAACGCCTCCGATAACCAACGAAAGGATGCCAATAAAGGCAATGCTAATAAACCACCATGTTTTGTAAAAAGGTGGCATGATGACAAATGAAAAATGCGCAGGCTTCTCCGACCAATGTTCACCGTCAATAGATGCCCGAATTACAAATGTATAATCACCAGGTGGCAGATAGGAATAGGTAGCAAAACGATCGGCCACCGGCGGAGACCAGTCATCATTAAACCCTTTTAGTTTATATTGATAGCGCACCCATTCCGGCACCTTTAAGTACAATCCCGTGTAGGAGAATGTTAAATAATTACGATTGGCAGGAAGTTTATGATTGAGGGGAATTTGTGCTTTTTTTAGGAAGATTTTAAGTCCGGTTATTTTAATTTTAGGTACATAATTGAATTCATTTAATTTATAGGGATTTATTTTTACGGCCCCTTCGATAGTGCCAAACCATAAACTGCTATCCGGTCCTATATACACGGCCCGCTCATTGCATTCGGAAATTTTAAATCCTTCCCGATTGCCGAAATGAATAAAAGAACGGGCATGCTTGTCCATGCGGGCAATCCCTCGATTTGTCCCGATCCATAATTCATCCCGCCAAAACATAATGGAATATAGCGCCTGTTGATCCAAACCCGATGTACTTGTAAAATCATACAGCTTCTTTCCGTCGAACATCATTAGCTCGTCATCACCCGTTATAAGCCAAATATTTCCATGGCTATCTTCCGTAATATTTGTGACACCTTGAAGAGAAAAACCGTTTTTATTAGAAAAAAGCTCGAATTTTTTCCCGTCGTATTTAATCAGGCCTGCATCTACCGTTCCTATCCAAAGGTCACCTTTTTTACTCTTATAAATGACCGCGATGCTGTCGCTGATGCTTTTATTTGTCTTTCTTGTGATATGCTTAAACGTATGCTTATGAGGATCATAAATAATAATGCCCATATAAAGTGAACCAAACCAGAGTCTACCGCGATTATCTTGAGCAATCGTGGAAAAACTCAGATCATCATATTTTTTGGGGAACTTGAATTTTGAAAATTTTTTAGTTACAAAATTATAATAAAAAATTCCGCTGCCATTGGATACAAACCAAAGGCGGTGATCCTTATCGGGGTAAATTTGAAGAATACTTTGCAAAGGCGCACCGTTAATCGAATCATAATATTGATATGTTCTTGTCTTGTTATCAAAACGCGCCAAGCCTTCTTCCAGACCGAACCAGGTGTATTTTTTGTCTGCCCAGATACTCCAAACAATTTTGCTCAAAGGACTATCTTTAAATAAAAAATATTCAATAGAACGGCAACGCAGTTGATCAATTCCATATCCATCATATCCAAACCAAACATTTCCTTCATTATCCTCATATACTTCGCTAACGTCATTAGAGAATAGCCCCTGCTTCTTTGTTATATGTTCAAATTTATGAATACCTTTCTCCCAATCATTAAGAGAAAAACGATAAGCCCCGTTTTTATAACTTAAAAGCCATAAATCATGATTTGATGATTCATAAATAAAGAAAATATTCTTTGCCGGAAATTGGCGCGGAGTAAAATGTTTGAATTTCCCGTTTGGCGTATAGTAATAAAGTCCTTTATCCCCGGTTCCAATCCACACGCCACCTTTTGAATCTTCGAAAATATTCAATACATACGGTTCCATTTTTTTGGTAAAGCCCAAAGAATCCAATTGAACGGAATCGGAGATCGCCTTGGCGTGTAAAATTGATATTCCCAAAGGTGTGGCAAACCAAAAATCACCGTTTTTACGGTGAATCATTGAAAATACGTAATTGGTTTTTAATTTGTTTTTCTTTTTTGTTAACTGATGGAACTTGTTATGATCCCAATAAAATACACCCTTTCCCATTGTGATCGCCCAAAATCGGCCCGACGGTTCAACATAAATTTGCACGATGGATATTTTGGATTCCGGAAGCCCGTTAACGGAAATTTGAAAATGCCGGAATTGGTTGGTTTTTGGATCATAAACCGTAATTTTACCGTGCTCATGGCCGAACCATATTTGTCCTTTGGAATCTTTAAAAATACACGTTGCATAATTTTCGGCCAAACCGTTCCGTTTGGTATAACGAGTAAAATGTTTGCCGTCAAAACTCGATACACCGCCAACCGTAGAAAACCACATAAATCCGTCATCATCCTGAGTAATGCCCGTTACCTGCGATTGAATAAGGCCGTCTTGGACATTATAATGCCGAATATCGAGGACCTGTGCGGTTAATGATGTATATGATAAAATTCCAATTATAAAAAAAACGATTAAATGTAGTTTGTTCATATCCCTAAACCAAATGCATCCATTTTTCGGGAATAATTTCCTTATCTGCTTTATTTTCGTTTATTTACCTTAAAACATTAGAGATTAATTTGTTATTTCTCCAACGAATCAATCAATCTTTTGTTCATTTCCAAATACTTTTGGAGATTAGAAATTCCAATCAGCGGAAACCGTGATTTAGGGCTAAAAAATATATTTTTTTTCATAAAAAACGGTGGCAACATCCGGTCGTCGTGTTTGTCCGAACTTTTATTAATAAAAAGTTCATGAACGGGTATTTCCAAATCGGATAAAAACTCATAAATACGTTTGGATTCCGCCAAAGAAACCGAATCCGGATTTGAAACCACATTAATGCGACAATTGCTTTCGTTCCTAAATATCTCAAGCAAATTTTGGTAACGCTTTTGTTGCTCCAATAAATTATTTTTTACTTTATCCGTTTCTATTTCCTTTTTACCGAATTTCACACCGGAGATGATTTCTTTTTTCTTTAGAATTTCATCGCGCAGCTTCAAAAGTTGTTTTAACCAAAGTAATGAAACCGACGGCAATCCGAAAAATTTTAAGGCCAATGCGGTAGGAGGCATGTCAAAAATCAAATAATCAAACTCTTTGAATTTTTCGTAAAAATGCTTAAATGCCAAAAGCAGACCGTATTCTTCCATACCAGGTGCCAAACGTAAAATTTTAAAATGCTCTTCCAAATTAATGGCGGTCAGGTAAGAATAATTTCGACGCAGTTGGGCTTCCGTTTCCTGTAAATATTGGCGAACGAACCAGTCAAGATCCGCTTCGATGACCTTTAACGAGGAAGGCAGCTCGGAAGATTCGGCTTGTAAGATATCGAATAAATTATGTGCCCGATCCAAAGAAATCAAAGCAACCGAACGATCCTGATGACTTACGGCCAAAGCATTTAAAATGGAAAGCGTTGACTTCCCTACCCCGCCTTTGCCTAAAAAGAAAATCAGTTTCATACAATAATGCTCGAAAGATTAATCAAATCCAAGTTGAAAAGCGCAACATTAAAGCACACAGCCATCAAAATATATTCTTTAAATAACCACTTGTAATAATTTTCAGATCAATACTCCGTTCGAATTACCACATCTTCAAATCAATCAATATCCAAATAAGAAAACAATTCCGAAAGCGGCGCGGCAGCCAAATCGACACGCTGAATCATGTTGACGATTTCTTTTTCCATTACCGGCATTAATTCCAAACTAATGCCGATTGGCGGAGCCGGGAGCCCAACCCAATACCCAAAGGTAAGCAAGGAAAAAATGTGTTCCAATTCCAGTGTTTCCCATTCCAAAGTGTCCGTGGCCTTGGAACGTAAATATTCATCCAGCGTTTGAATTTCGCCTTTTATTTTTTGAATAATTTTACGCATTACGCTTCCGCTTCGACTGTTTCCGGCTGCGTTTCGGTTTTGGTATTAAAGAATTTAATCACACCTTCAACCACAATCCACAAGACCAAAAATACAATAACGCCGTTAACCGAAAGGAGTAATATTTTTTTGGCCGTAAAGAAATTTGTTTCATTCATCATGCTGGCCCAAAAGGTCATAATTGCCATAAATAAGGCCGGGATGCCGGATACCAACCATTTCCATCCGCCTTTGGAACGCAAGTAAAGCGTGATGACAATAAGCGCCAAAGCCGATAGTGTTTGATTTACCGCGCCGAACATGGGCCACAAAGTTAAAGCACCCGCACCGTTGGCTCCGTTGGCAAAGGCCAGCAAACCCGCTAAAATAACGGCAATGGCCGTCGCCGGGTAACGTTTACTTAATGCCGGAATTTTAATATCCATGGCGATTTCGCTAACAATGTAGCGTTGAATACGGGTTGCCGTATCCAAAGTGGTTCCGGCAAACGAAGCCACAAAAACGCCCATAATTACAATAGCAATATTTTTGGGAATACCCAAAGCGGAAATAAAATTGGCCGCACCGGTTACAAAAGCGGCAATTTTATTCCCCAAACCGGCGGCAGCCGTCCACGAAGCGTAATGGGTGCTCCATGCCTGGAAACCAAACAATGTTTGTCCGGTTTTGGTGACGTAGCCCAAGCCGATACCGGCGCCAACCGCGGCAATTACCAGCGTAGCCAAAGCGCCTTCCATAAGCATGGAACCGTAACCGACGAACAAAGCATCATTCTCGCTGCGGACCTGTTTAGACGAGGTGCCGGAAGCTACCAAGGAATGAAAGCCTGAAATAGCGCCGCAGGCAATGGTAATGAATAAAAAGGGCCACATGGGCGGCGCCTTGGGCGGATTCATCTGCACGGCCGGAGCTACCATGGCCAAATGGCCGCCAAAGGACGCAGCAACAATACCGGCAAACATCAACAACATGGCGATTAAAAGCTGATACGCGTTAATAAAGTCGCGAGGTTGCAGCAGCGTGGTAACGGGCAAAACCGAGGCAAAAAAAGCGTAAATTAATAAAATAATTGTCCAGGTTCCCGTAGGCGGAATACCAAACAGGGTGGGCATCTTCAACGGCAAATACGCGCCCAAAATCATGGTGGCGTAAAGCGTAATAACGGCAATAACCGACCAAAGAAAAACATTTTTCTGTTTATGATAAATCAAATATCCCAAATACATGGCAATGGGAATTTGCAACCAGACCGGCAAAACGGCGGTTGGGAAGGTATCGAAAATAATGGCAATCACTAACCCGAAAATGGCAATGACAATCCATAACGTTAAAAATACAATGATGAAAAAGAAGAATTTGGTACGAGGATTAATGTATTTGGCCGTGAATTCGGAAATGGATTTACCCTGATTGCGCATCGAGATGACCAAGGATCCGAAATCGTGCACGGCGCCCATAATAATCGCACCCAAAAAGACCCAGATCAACGCAGGCACCCAGCCCCAAATAATGGCGATAGCCGGCCCGACGATCGGCCCGGTTCCGGCAATGGAAGTAAAATGGTGGCCGAAAATAATTTCTTTTTTCGTCGGAACATAATCCACGCCGTCTTCAAATTCCTTGGACGGTACGGGATTTTTATCGGAAAGCTTGAAAATAAATTTGGCTAAATATTTACCGTACAAATGATACATCAATAAATAACCAAGAAAAGTAATCGTAACAATTAATAAGGTTTCCATGGCATCCAGCTCCCTTATTAAACATCAAAAGAAATTCGTTAAATAATTTTGGCAAATTTAAACAAACCGCATAAAAATACAAATTTTTGTCAATTAATTTAAGCCTGCTGCCGCCTTCGTCCTGCGCAATGAAACGCCGTACCGAATCCCAATTGCGCAACCCGAGCTCACTTAAATTAATTACCCTCCCCTCTTAATCTTTTTTCCTTTTTCTTTTTTCTTTTGTCTTTTGTCCTTTGTCTTTTGTCATTTTTATCTTACTTCATAAAATGCGCGGCATTTAAGTTCCAAATTAACGGTAAAATGTAACGGATCATCAATGTTACCAGAATTGTCATAAAAGCATCCAGAATCAGACCGATTTTGGCCATCTGCGGAATGGTCATATAACGGGTGCCAAAGACAATGGCATTGGGCGGAGTTGCTACGGGCAGCATAAAGGCGAGAGAAGCGGCGATAGTGGCTGCCATAATTAAGATAAACGGATGAACATGAATTGCCATGGCAACCCCGGCAACCACAGGAATTAGCATGGCGGCAGTTGCCGTATTTGAAGTAACCTCGGTCAAAACGATTGATAGAATCACAACAAACAAAATAATTAGAATGAGATGAAATGATTGCAGAGAAACCAGCTGCATACCAATCCATTTGGAAAGGCCACTGACTTCAAAACCTTTGGCAAGCGCCAAACCGCCGCCAAATAGGAAAATAACATCCCAGGGAATTCGTGTAACCGATTTCCAATCCAAAACAAAAATACCTTTTTTCCAATCAACGGGTATCATAAACAAAACAACGGCACCACCCATTGCAATTGTGGAGTCTTTAATTGTTTTTGGGCCGTAAGGAATGATACCATGAGAAATCCATAAAAAAACCACAATGGCAAAGATAATAAGCACATAACGTTCGGCTTTGCTCATTTTCCCTAATTTTTCCATTTCGGAATCCAACACTTCTCTTCCACCGGGTAATTCTTTAATTTCGGGAGGAGCGGCAATTTTAACCAAATAATACCAAGCAATAAATAACATAATAACGGATAACGGAATTCCAAATAACATCCATTGCAAAAAAGAAACGGGTGTATGATATGTTTGCTCAATAAAACCGACCAAAATGGTATTTGGCGGCGTCCCGATAATAGTCGCCACTCCACCGATAGAGGCTGCGTAAGCAATACCCAGCATTAAAGCAAGTCCAAATTTAAAATGCGTTGGGCGCGTATCTATGTCCAATTGATCACTTTTGTTGATAAATTCAATAGCTGCTGTTAATACGGCCAGCGCAATAGGCACCATCATCATCGTGGTAGCCGTATTGCTGATCCACATGGAAAGAAAGGCCGTGGCAATCATGAATCCTAAAATAATACGATTACTGCTAAATCCGACAAAACGAATGGTATGCAAAGCGATACGGCGATGCAGGTTCCATTTTTCCATGGCGATAGCAATCATAAAACCGCCCATAAACAAAAAGATGAGATGATGGGCATAAGGCGCGCAACTATCCTTAGCGCTCATAACTCCAAAACCTGGGAATAGGACAATGGGTAACAACGCGGTTGCGGGAATGGGCACAGCTTCCGTAATCCACCAAATGACCATTAACGTAGCGATCGCCGCCACTTTGACACCGGACTCCGAAAGTCCGTTCGAGGCCGGTAGTAAACCTACTAAGATCGCCAAGGCAGGACCGGCAAAGAATCCGATTTTTTGACGTAGCGTGTACATGACAGAAATCTCCATCTTACTTTTTCGATAAACCTATATACAAAAACAATAAAAACAATGCAACGGGTTGAGGGAAAATTCTGAAGGGCAATCTGTTTGCCCAACATTTTGGCCGGTAAATAAGTAATCACTTTGTGTAGAAAAAGGAGAAAGTTGTCCATTATTAGAGGAGGCTAAAAAATAAAAAAAATCCCTGCAAAATAAACAAGGTATTTCACAGGGATTCCGAAAACGGTACTCGGTTCTAACCGAGTTTTAATTTGCAGAAGAATTTTTTATTCGTTCTCTTCCAATGCCTTAATGGCCGTATCCACGCGCTGGATCAAATCACTTAAGCTAATCTGACTAGCGGGACGATTCAAATCCATCATGAACAAATCGTAGTTGCCGTTGCGGTTGGAATGGAATACGATTTTTGTCCCGTCCGGTGAGAAGACCGGGTTCAAATCATCGGCCGGATTGGAAGTCAGGCGCTGTTGCGCGGAACCGTCATCATTCATCATGTAAATCTCGTAATTACCGTCGCGATCCGAGAAAAAGGCTACTTTATCGCCGGAATTCGAAATATCCGGAGCCACATCATTTACGCCGGGATTAAAAGTAATTTGTGTAATTTTTTTAGTACGCAAATCCATCTTATAAATGGCATAAGATCCGGATTTGTTGGAATCGAAAATCACTTCACCGTCTTCGTCCGTACTACCGGGAAACAATTGCGGACTGCCCTCGTTGGCGTCATCATTAGTCAAAGGCAACTGAAAACGGCCGGTATTTTCCATGACAAAAATATCACTGTGCAATTCATAAAACGGGACATCTTCCCGCAGGTCATTGCGTTGTGAGACAAACGTAATGAATTTCCCTGAAAACGAATAGCGCGGACGCCAATCATCGGAGCCGTTGCGTGTCAGGTTTTCTTCCTGATGCGTGTTCAAATCCATGACAAAAATATCACGCAGTTTCTGATCAAAATCCACATCACGATGATCATCGGCCGTTGAGGTGTAAACAATGTGTACGCCGTCCGGCGAAAAGGAAGGATTTTCTTCATGGGCCGGTGTGTTGGTCACTTGTTCGGTCTTCCCCGTTGTTAAATCGTAAATAAACAGATCCCAGTTTCCGTTTTGATCCGATTGGTAAATAATTTTTTTACCGTCCGGCGAAAACGACCCGAACGCTTCCTGAGCATCCGTGGCCACGACAGGCGTATCCTGAAACGTATCCACAAAATAAGGCGCAATACGATCCAGATAGTTTTCGCCGTCTAATCCTTCCAAAACCGATTTAAACGTTTTGAAAGCGCGCAATTTATCACCGGATTTCAATGCGATTTCACCGTATTGATATTTGACCTCCGAATTATTGGGATCCAGCTTCAATGCACCTTCCAGAACTTTCATCGCTTCCAGATTATGGCCGTTTTCAAAATAGACATTGGCCAATTGCTGGCGGTATTCCATGTTGTTCGGATTTTTTTTGATTTGCTTTTGCAGCATTTCGATTTTTGCTTTTACCTGCGCATCGGCTTCGCCAACGGAAGGAACCGTTCCCTGTGTTGCTTTTTGGGAACCGGAGCAGGCAAAAATGAATGCCGCTAAAAAAATAAGACTAAAGTATTTGCTGAAGTGTAGCATGGCCACTCCTTTACTGTTGTATCTGTTTGATACGTTTCTCTGCATCGCGCTTAAGAACCAAATCTATGCCGGGACGCTTGATGATTTCTTTGTACATACGAATGGCATCGTTAATACGCCCCAACTTTTCGTAGCATTGGCCGGAATAGTACAAAGCGCTGGCTTCCCATTGTAGTTTTGTTTTTTTCGAAAGCAACGGTATTTTAACAAATTCCGCGATGGCGTCTTCGTAACGTCCGGCTTTCAGCAGAGCTTCGCCGATGTAAAACTGAATTTCCGGTTCACGTTCGGCGCTGGCTTCCACTTTTATTGATTTCAAATAATCAACCGCTTTTTGAAATTGATTCAAATTGATATACGCTCGGGCAATAATGATTTTTTTGTCCAGCCGATCCTGAGCTTCCGGAAATTTTTGCAAGTACGTCCGTGCCATGGCTTGCGCCGCATCCCAAAAGCCTGTCAATGAATAAACCTTAATTAAGTTGGTCATAATATTGGCTTCAAGATCACATCCGTGGCAAAAATCCAATGCCTTTTTAAACATGGCAATGGCGGCATCGTACTTTTCCGAGCGGAAATACAAAGAACCAAGCGTATTGTAAACACCGGGCAACTGATTGCTTTCCGGATATTTATCGGCAAAATTTGTTAAAATTTTAAGTGCTTCTTTGTGTTTATTGAGCGTAATGAGCACTAATGCGTTAAAATATTCCGCATCATCCACATATTCGGTCGATTTGTACTTTTTCTTTACCCTTGAAAAATATTTTTGCGCTTTATTGAAATTCTTGGTCAAACGATAGTAATTTCCGAGTTCCAAATTGAATTGCGCCAGCACATTTTTTTTCTTCGGATAGCTTTTTTTGTAACGGGCAATTAAAGGTAAAACCTGTTTGATTTTTCCCTGACGAATTAAAGCGATAATATGCTTTGCTTCAATTTCCGCTTTTAATTTGGGATCCTTTAAATATTTTAAGGCCGTGGCGTACCAGTTGCCGGCATCGGCATAATCCTGCTGCATAAAGTAGATGTCACCGGCGTGAATCACGGCCCGGGCAAACAAATTTTGATCCTTGCTCGAAACCGCTTTAAAGTTCTCTCTGGCAAGATAATACTGTCCGGCTTTCAAATACAAGTTGCCCAAAGCAATATGGGCCTGATCGCTAAATTCGCCTTTGGGAGTTAACATCAAATACAGTCGATAAAAATGA